>DATINK010000120.1:0-2161 GCA_035474355.1 Chitinophagaceae bacterium
GAGCCGCCAAAATCGAATGAACCTTCTGCAAAAATGTTATGCTTCTGGCCATTCCTTCCAATATAATACCTGGCGAAAAGTCCTGTATTGAATGAATTGTACTTGTAAGGATCATCATCATTGATATGATAACGTTCAGAAACAAACTCAAGGTTCAATCCGAGCACAAATCCCTCGCAGATGAACTTACCTATCCGGGGAGATATCGCGAAATTGTTATAGTGATACTTGTCACCATCAAAATCCTGTGTAGACCACGTCATATGCCCGCTTCCGCCGACTTCCCAATTTCCTTTTCCGATCTGGGAGAAGCTGGCGATAGCGCAAAAAGAAGCAATTAAAACCAGTGCAATTTTTTTCATATACTTTAGTTTTTAGTGATGGAATCGATTAGGCGCTTTAAATTTAATAATTCTATCCTTTGTTGTCAATGCATTTTATTAAGATAGGTGGATATATTAATGTATCTGTTTATAAGTAATGTGAAAATCAATGTGTTGAATAATAATGAGATAGACAGTAAAAAATGTAATATCCCTCTCCGTTAGTGCCGCCTTGCTTACTTTTATCCAAAATAAAGCTTATTTGAAACCCATTCTATCAGAACAACAATTGGCGATCACGATCCGCAGGCTGGCGCACCAGATCCTGGAAAATAATTTATCCCTGGGTGGTACAGTATTGATCGGGCTTCAACCCCGGGGTGTTTTCCTTTCCGATAAGCTGGTGGATGAGATCAGGAAAGAAAAACCAGGCGAAAAACCGAAATATGGGAAACTGGATATTACTTTTTACAGGGACGATGTCAGGAAAGAACTTCATAAAGCCAATAAAACGGATATTCCGTTTTCAATCGAGGGTATGAAAGTGATCCTGATCGATGATGTGTTATATACCGGCAGAACGATCCGGGCAGCGCTTGATGCCCTTCTTGATTTCGGCCGGCCTGAAAAAGTAGAACTCTGTGTATTGATCGACAGGCGCTTCAGCCGGCAATACCCGATACAACCTGACTATGTTGGTAAAACCATCGACTCGATCAACTCACAGAAAGTAAAGGTTTTCTGGAAGGAAAAAGACGGGAAAGATGAGGTGATGCTCATGGATGAATGAAAACCACGCTAAAAACTTAAAATCTAAAACTTAAAACTTCCCTTTATCTTCGCTCTTTAATGCAACTATCTACTCCTCATTTACTCGGCATTAAAGACCTTTCCCCTCCTGATATTTCATTGATCCTTGATACAGCTGCCCAATTTAAGGAAGTGCTGCAGCGACCCGTAAAAAAAGTTCCTTCCCTGCGTGATGTAACGATTGTCAATCTTTTTTACGAGAATTCCACCCGCACCCGGTTTTCATTTGAGCTCGCTGAGAAAAGATTGAGTGCTGATGTCATCAATTTTTCCGCCTCCGGTTCTTCGGTTTCAAAAGGAGAGACCCTGCTGGATACAGTGAATAATATTCTTTCCATGAAAGTGGATATGGTGGTGATGCGACACAGTGCCAGCGGGGCGCCGCATTTCCTGGCGAGACATATTCCGGCAGCGATCGTAAATGCAGGAGATGGCATCAATGAACATCCCACCCAGGCTTTGCTGGATGCTTATTCGATCAAAGAAAAGTTCGGAAAGCTGGAAGGAATAAAAATTGCGATCGTCGGGGATATCATGCACAGCCGCGTAGCACTCAGTAATATCCATTTGCTTAAAAAAATGGGAGCTGAAGTTACCGTATGCGGCCCGCCGACTTTAATTCCAAAGTATGCAGCCGAAGCATTTGGCGTGCATGTCAATTACGATCTGAAGGAATCTTTGGAATGGTGTGATGTGGCCAATGTGTTGAGGATACAGCTGGAAAGACAGAACCAGCCATTATTCTCCTCATTACGTGAATACAGTCTTGCTTACGGGATCAACCGGAAATTATTGGATGGTTTATCAAAAGAGATCGTGATCATGCACCCGGGCCCGATCAACCGGGGTGTTGAACTGGATAGCGACGTGGCCGACAGCAAACAATCCATTATCTTACAGCAGGTAGAGAATGGCGTAGCAGTACGAATGTCAGTGCTTTATTTATTGAGTCCGAAAACAACTTGATAATTCAACTTACTTTTACATGCTACATTCTACATTTTATATTTATGGATAGAATCTGCCTT
>DATINK010000121.1:0-4382 GCA_035474355.1 Chitinophagaceae bacterium
CTTCAAAACCAAAACGTGAAAAATCATATTTCGCAGAAGCGGTGGACATCATTTCAATACCGCAGCAACTGGTAGCGAATGTGAGGGGCCAGAGAGAATTCGCCCGCGCCCAGTTGATGATATCGTCGAGTTTGCTGAGTACGATACCACCCCCGGGGGTCTCATGGATCTGCCCCGGAAACTCGGCCCCCTCTTTGTCTCCCCCAAGGGGGGAGATATTTGAAGATTGATTCAACTCCATTTCAATGCTCCTTTTTTATGAGCGTATAAAAAGCCCATGAACAGAATGAAGAAAAAGATGACGATCTCAACCAGGGCCATCCAACCGGTACTTTTAGCTACTACGGCCCAGGGATAAAGAAAAACAAGTTCCACGTCGAATATCAGGAAGATCAGCGCAAATAAATAATAACCCACGTTCAATTGGATCCAGGTCTTGCCGGTAGTCGGCACACCGCATTCCACCGTTTCACCTTTTTGGGCGTTTTTGGTGGCCTTGGTAACCACTTTAGATATGAGAATGGCGATCACGGAAAAAGCCAGCCCCGCGATAACCAAAATAACCATGGAAGAAGCACCCATAGAAGCAATCTTTTAGTACAGATTCAGAGCGTTACAATTTACTGAATAATGGCCAAATGTCTTGTTATCTTAACCATACAATTCCTGGTGAATGGATTTCTTGTCATAACCCATTTCGACGATACGTTTTTTGGCTTCATCGATCATATTCTTCCATCCGCAAAGTAAAAAGGTAGCGGGTTGTTTTTCTTTACACAATTCTTCATAGATGGCATGCACATAACCCTTTCGCCCATCCCAATCCTCTCTTGAAAGGGTGGGTATATAATGGAAATTTGTCATCTCCGATTGCAACTGTTTCAATTCGTCATAATATAAGAGGTCCTTTTGGGTCCTGCAACCAAAGAGTATATACATATTATTATGTTCGATATTATGGAGCCGGATATATTGTGCCATGCTCCGGAAAGGTGCAATGCCCGTTCCTGTACAGACAAGGAATAGGTCTTTTTTATAATCCTCAGCATCCAGTGTGAATACACCCTGCGGGCCGCGGAAGGTCAGTTCAGTTCCCACTACTGCATTATTGAATAACCAGGTAGTCCCGGCACCGCCTTCCAGTAAAACGATCACCAGTTCATATACATTGGAACCATCGGGCCAGGAGGCAACGGAATAACTCCGCCAGCGTTTATTAGGTTTTTCGTGAATGGGCAAGTCCAGTGTTACAAACTGGCCGGGTTCAAATTCAAATTTTTCCAGTTCGGGAACCTGGATCCAGTAGCGGCGGGTATTATAAGTTTCATTTTCAATCCGGATGATCTTTCCCGTTCGCCAGGGTTGCAAAGCCATGGTAGCGTCAATTTAATAGAGGAAAATACGGATTGCAATCGAATATTTCACATTTTTCCACTTATCCACAGCACATGAATAGTGATTTTCCCTGCAGGAGAATAAACGGTAAAAATGTAATAATTTGCAGCTATGCAGCATTCAAGAGTTCTCTTTTTCATATTCTGTGCAACGCTACTCCTCCAATGTAAAAATGACCGGGAAAATGACCTTGAGAAAAAGGAGATGGCAGAGGAGCGGATGGAACAGGATGGTATGGAGCAGGCCATGCACCAGATCTTCATGCAGACCCGGGATCCGGTATTGAATATAGTTCCTACCCAGCGCTTAGAAATCGCGCGGGCCTATATGCAAACATTTATCGGGGGCGCCGGAACGGCTCCAAGGCCTTTAGCATTGAGCTGGACAGAAAGAGGCCCCGATAATGTGGGTGGCAGGACGAGGGCACTCATGATCGATAAGCGGGATGCATCCGGAAATACAGTCCTCGCCGGATCAGTAGGAGGAGGAATATTTATATCTAAAAATTTTACCAGCGGAAGCGCAACCTGGAGTCCAGTCAATGACCAGTTACAAAACCTTGCCATTACCAACCTTATCCAGGATCCCGTTAATATGAATATCATGTATGCCACAACGGGTGAAGGATGGTTCAATGCAGATTTTATCCTGGGCCAGGGAATTTTTAAAAGCACGGATGGAGGGACTACCTGGACACAACTTCCGAGTACTGTGGATATGCAGTTTATCCAGGATATCTGTATTGATACAAATGGGAACCTCTATGTAGTGTTAAGAAACCAGGGAACCAATATCACGAGCCGCGGGGTACAGCGTTCAACGGATGGAGGAGTATCATGGACACAAGTAGTGGGGGCTCCCTTGCCTGGATTCGATGTAGGACGGTCTTCAGACCTGGAAGTTGCTTCTAACGGGGATATATATGCGTGCCAGGGAATTTTTAATACAGGCCTGGTCTGGAAATCAAGTTTTGCCGCGAATGGAGTGAATACAGGGGCATTGAATACCTGGGTAAATATAACACCCACAAGAACAACCATATGTCATCGTTTGAAAATAGCCATTGCCCCATCCAACCCGCAAAGACTTTATTTACTCATGCAGGATAGCGCCACCAGCCAGGTCTCTGCTATTTACCGGTCTTCCAATGGCGGTAATACATGGGACTCACTCGCTGCACCTGGAGCACTTAATAACGGTGCCAATTCCCAGTGCTGGTATAATCTCGCGAGCGCTGTAGATCCGAATAATGCCGATGTACTGGTGGTAGGAGGATTGAACCTTGCCAAATCAACGAATGCAGGTGATAGCTGGACAACGATCACTACTAGCGGAACGGTGCACGTGGATCATCATATCGTTTTGTATAATGGGTCTTCAAAACTACTCAATGGGAATGACGGGGGCATTTATTATTCAGACAATATTGATCAGCCCAATCCCCTTTTTACGATGAAAAATACAGGGTATAATGTAACACAGTATTATGGCTGTGATGTGCATCCGACCAATGTTAACTATTTCCTGGCTGGTGCGCAGGACAACGGCACCCAGGAATTTACTACTGCCGGGATCAATTCTACGGTTAACGCAACAGGCGGAGACGGGGGCTTTTGTCATATCGATCAAACAAACGGATTGTTACAGATCACATCAAATACGAATAATCGATATAATTTTTCCACAAATGGCGGTTCGACTTTTAGTCCGGTTCCGGGAGCCAACGCCCGGGGTCAGTTCATTAACCCAACAGATTTTGACGATATCAGTGATGTACTTTATTGCGGGGATGATCCCGGAAGATATTTTTTTATAACCAATTGGAGCGCAACACCCGTTGGTACACCGGCACTGGTCAGTAATATAGGATCCCAGGAAGTAACGGCTGTAAAAGTTGATCCTTTAAATATTAATACGATCTGGCTCGGAGCATCATTTGGAGGTTTGAGGGCGCAAATCCTCAGGCTCACGAATGCCAACACTGCATTTCCAACCGTTACCGTAGCTGCTTTCCTGGGAACTACATCAGGTCTGAACAACACCGTCAACGCAAACGTGTCTTCTATCACTGTCGATAATGTGAATTCCAGTCATATCATTGCTACCCTTTCGAATTATGGAGTCATCAGCGTTTGGGAAAGCACAAACGGGGGCGTCAGTTTTACAGCTATTGAAGGAAATCTTCCTGATATGCCCATCCATTGGGCCATGTTCGTACCTACCAATGCCCAGCTGAATGGTAGCGGAGGGGGAAATGGCGGAGTCATGCTGGGAACAGAATTAGGTGTATGGACGACTTCCTTACTCAATGGATCTTCAACAGTTTGGGCACCCAATAACATTGGGTTTCCCAATGTAAGTACACATATGCTCAAGTTGCGGGCATCAGATAATATGGTAGCGGCAGCCACTCATGGCAGGGGACTATTTACAACTGTATTACCTACGGTTGTAACAGGTGTTCCGGATAATAATATTACAAAAGACTTCATCAAATATATTTCTGCTGAAAACGGCCAGCTCCAAATTGTGGCAGGTACACTGCAAACCCATACCATGACCATGCAATTGTTTGATATGGGAGGCCGGCTGGTGCATCAACAAAATGGGCGATACCAGAACAGTACGATCGATCTCCGAAGACTGCAATCCGGCGCTTACGCGATACGGATAAAGGGAGATAAGAATGAAAATTTTGTACAACAGTTTATTAAAAAATAAAAGGCTAGTGGCTAGTAGTAAGTGGCAAGTGGGTTAATTTCCCACTAGCTACTCGCCACTTCCCACTAGCAAAATAAATCTCTTCTACTTTTAGATTATATTCGCATTGTAGATGAGCGCAATGGATTTGTTGCAACGGTACGTAGATTCCCCCCGCCTTTTGCAACTGGCGGACAGGCTTTCTATGCCTGTTACCGAAACAGGCGGCTCTTTCCCCCCAAAAACATATTTATCGAATTTGAGAGGCAGCTCCCCGCAGTTTATTG
>DATINK010000122.1:0-2103 GCA_035474355.1 Chitinophagaceae bacterium
CGTAAAATGGGATTCAATGAATGCTAGCCAATACACATCCCGGATCGTAAGATTCAGAAAACCCTTGATAACATTATAGGCGGAAAAGAGAGCCGGATGGTTCTCCAGCATTTTCTTTCCAATAGCTTCCCCCAGGCTTTCGGGGGATTGTTTCAGGGTCTTAACAAAGGAAAAAAGTACAAGTGTATAGTCACCTTCAAACTCGGGTTTGGTTTGATTGATCGTGATCTCGTTTTCTTCAGCAGCATAATTGAACAATTCATGCAATGCCTTCGCGACCAGGGGTTTTATTTCGACGACAATACTCATTATTTCATCTGCAAGCTGCAAAAATAAGGCTCCATAACGGGAATCTGCGATTTGTAATTTGGGATTTGGTATTTGTGATTTGTATTAATTACTTTGCGCGCGATGCGCAGGCATATTCATAATGCAAGGGATGTCGTACTCCCGGTGATCGATTTATTTTATCCGCCTTTCCGGAAACTGATGAATCTGCAGACCTTCCGTTATTTGTTTTCTGGTGGATTGAATACCCTGGTTGGCCTCACTGCCTATTTCATCACTTACAAGTATGTTCTGAAAGGAGAAAACCTGCACCTGGGCTTCTATGCTTTTAAATCACACAATGCAGCCCTGTTTATTTCCTCCTGCATCAGTTTTCCTTTTGGGTTTTTCCTGATGAAATATGTTGTCTTCACGGATTCCAATATGCGGGGGCGGATACAGATCTTTCGGTACCTGATGGTCTATCTTTTCAACCTGGCGCTGAATTACCTCCTCCTGAAAGTATTTGTTGAAAGGTTGCATGTTTATCCTGTCCTGGCACAGATCATCACCACCGTGATCATTATTTGTTTTAGTTATGTAGCACAAAGAAATTTTACTTTCCGGATAAGGAATGAAGAAGAAGAGGAGCCTATAGACTGAAGAGGATCGAATCCACCTGCACAGAAAGATTTCCCGTACAATTACTCCGGATGATCAAATGATTACTCATAGGATAAATGCCTACCAGCCGGAGTTCTGAAATATTACCCGAGCTGCGGATGCCTTTCAACCATTCTTTGTTGAGTGCAAAGTTGATTCCCCGGATAGCTGAATCAATATAGGGGGCGAGGTCAAACCGCGCATAGCGACTGATCTCGGCGACGATCCTTTTATTAAATAGCCAGTCGGCTGAACTCAATAAGGTATTTTTCGATTTGATGTCGAAATCAATATCCTTCAGTTCCAGCACTTTCCCGGAAGGGTTATAAGAAGGCTTGGCCAACAAATAGAAAGTCCCGTCATCGCTTCCTGAAAACCTCACCCGGATGATCAGCTTCTCATTGCCGGCACCGAATAATTTACATTCTTTGATCACGAAAGATTTTTTGATAGGCCCTTTGTCCAATGCGAATTCTTTTCCCGCCACCTGGTCGTTCAGGATGATACTCAATGAATCATAATTCAATTGGGCATCCAGGAAAATATTGAACCCGGGGTTATTCCGGAATTGAGCAATCGGAGGTACCCAGGAACTTTGGTCCGCCGGTCTTTCAAAACTGATGACAGGTTTTGCCGACAAGCCGAGATAAACATTCAGGGAATCATTCCTGCCAAAAATGTTGTTGATCCGGATAGCTTTTGGATTCACCTGGAGCCAGCCCAGTCCATATATATTATAGACCTTATTCAACATATCCCAAACCTGCTGAAATTTTGGACGGAGATCAACAGAACCATATTGGCTTTCCAAATCAAGTTTGGCAGCATCTAATTCTGCAGACAACCCTTTCATCACCTGTTTCGTGATATCCTGTCCCCAAAAACATACGGTACACTTATCCAGGGGTTCGGGTTCGTTACGTTTGATATTTAGTTTTATTTTATAATCAGGCAGGACAGTAAGCGAATTACTAAAAGAGACATTCACTCTTCGTTCGGCTTCGTTGAACCCGCATTTGCAGGGAGGTGTCCAGGGTGAGACAACCGTCCCATTGATACAGGCCCTGGTGGAGCCGATGATCTTATAAAAACCCATGAATCCAAGGTCGAGAGAAGTTCCTGAGGCTTTCATCAGCAAGGGGCTCCTGCGAAATATATATTTATAACGCATGG
>DATINK010000123.1:0-2906 GCA_035474355.1 Chitinophagaceae bacterium
AAACCTTCGCTGATATAAGGATGCACTTCATTCATGTCCACTTCACCGGTACGGAAATATTTTGTCAGCAGCGAACCATATACATCTATAGCCCATATCCGGATGGCAGGATTTTTTTCTTTCAGGTACATGGCAACACCCGTGACCGTTCCTCCTGTGCCGGCTGTACAAACCAGGTGAGTGACTTTTCCATCTGTTTGGTTCCAGATCTCAGGGCCTGTTGTCTCATAATGCGCCAGCCGGTTAGCCAGGTTATCGTACTGGTTCATATGAAATGAATTCGGAACTTCTTTTGCTAACCTGGCGGCCACGCTATAATAACTCCGGGGATCTTCAGGAACTACATTGGTAGGACATACGATCACTTCTGCGCCAAAAGCTTTGAGAATATCAGCTTTTTCTTTGGATTGTTTGTCGGTAGTGACAAATATGCATTTATAACCTTTCACAACAGCCGCGAGGGCGAGCCCCATCCCGGTATTTCCGCTGGTGCCTTCGATAATGGTTCCGCCGGGTTTTAATTTCCCTTCCTGTTCGGCAACTTCAACCATTTTCAAAGCCATCCTGTCCTTGATCGAATTTCCCGGGTTGAAATAATCCACCTTGGCCAGCACGGGGCAGGGGATATTCCGGGCTATTTTATTCAGGCGGATCATGGGTGTGTTCCCAATGGTCTCCAGGATATTATTTTTTACATCCATAGCTGTCGATTCTTTGCAAAGTTAATTTTTAAACGGGATAACAGGCAGAAAAACAAGAAGCCTCAACACCCCTCGCTACGCTCAGGATATGAGGCTTCATCCAAAGGCGAACCTTTGGTACCGGACCTGATGATGAAATCACCAAGCTTCTTTTATTTTTTTAATACCCGGGCATGCGCCGGAACTAGAATGGTTCGTTACGGAAAGCTTTTCTTTTATTACTGAAATAATTATCCAGGAGAAATAATCCAAGCATGACATTGATCATCATAAATACATTCACCCAGGTATTGCTGAAGAATTTGTTCACATTGATATTCGTGAGCTTCTCACCGAAATTATTTCCACTGGTATCATTCCAGTCGATCTGCCCCAGGCCATATACCAGGAAACCCACAAAAAGCGTAATGAAAAATATGCCCAGGCCCCAAATGACCTTTTTGTTGATATAGGATTTAGTGGCGGGTGCTATATGATGCATGACGATCTTTTCCATTACATTCTTGGTAAAGCGGAGAGAGGGGGCTTCCAGCTCACCGGATTGCATCAGTTTATTCAGCTCCAGCAATTCATGGTACCGCGACTTCCATTCCGCGTTGCTTTGCAATAGCTCTTCGATGGCTGATCGCTCCGGGGCATTCCCGTTTCCATCAATATATTCCCAAAGGCGATCATTCATCCCGCCTGTATCATTGCCGCTGTTCCTTGATTCATTTGCCATGGTGAATTATTTATTATTGATAAATTTCTTTTACTTCCTGTGCAAAATGTTTTTCCATTTTTTCTTTGAGCCTTGTCCGCGCCCGGTGCAGCCTGACCTTGGCGGTATTTGTTTCAATTCCGAGTATCCCTGCAATTTCTTCCAGGCTTTGTTCCGCCTGGTAAAATAAGGTGATCACTTCCGCATCATCCGGTGCCAGTAATGCGATGGCTTTGTTCACCATGGACTGCCGTGACTTCTGTTCCACTATATCTGCATTCACGCCGGAATCACGATTATTTGCCATGGCAAAGACCGATTCATTATCCAGCGATTGGATATCCAGCTTTTTCTTTCTTAAAAAAGTGATACCGGTATTATTAACGATCGTATACAGCCAGGTACTGAATTTCGAACCACCCCTGAAATCAGCCAGTGCCCGGTATGCTTTAATAAAACTATCCTGCGCCACTTCTTCAGCATCTTCCCTGTTTTTTGTAATTCTTAAAGCCAGGGTAAATACATAATTCTGGTAACGGTCAACCAGGCCGGCATAAGCCTGCTGGTTACCATGTAGCACGAGGCTAATGATCTCATTATCACTCTGTCCGGTAGACATTCTACTGAATATGACTACGTTAGATTAGAATTGGTTACAATACAATTTACAATTATACTTCTAACCCCCTGCCCCCTAAAGGGGGTAATCATTATCTTTTCATGATTCATATGAATTGAAAAATAATTCCCCCCTTTAGGGGGGTTGGGGGTGGATGTAACCTCCTTCGACCTGCTGTAGTCATATCCCCTGTAACCCGTTTAATAAATTATAAAAATCAATATTATGCACGGAGGAGAAGTTTTAATACCCATTACCATCTTTGCCGGATCATTCGCCATGATCTTTGGGATCGTTTACCTGAAAACCCGCCAAAACCTGGCGATGATTGAAAAGAATATGAACCCTAAGGAATTCGCCAATCGCCCGGCTCCTTATAAAAACCTGAAATGGGCGCTGTTGTTTATCGGCTCTGGACTGGGTTTGTTTGTCGCATACCTGCTCGATAATTATGCACTTTCAGATAACCATGCTGATGGCGGTAACACGCCGATCTATTTTGCCCTGATCGCTGTGGGTGGAGGGCTTGGTCTTTTCGGTTCTTATAGAATGGAAAAGAAATGGTGGGATGAGAATAAGGGGAATAAGGAATAAGGAATAAGGAAGTGATAATAAGAGTTTGTGAGAGGCTGGTGGCTATTTGCTGCCAGCCTTTTCTAATTCAGTAATAGCTGTTTTAATGACGGGGTCATCGTCCTTGATCACCTGGTAAAAACCGGCGCTTCTCCATCTGAACCTGGCGAGAGAAGCTTTCAATCTTTTTTCCATGGAAGATCTTTCCCAGGCGCTTACTTTATCAATACGGATCGAATCAGCCGCTGCATAAGCCAGCATATCATTCCACATCTCCCCGGTCTTGTTGAAATTATTTGCGAAATCGATGGCA
>DATINK010000124.1:0-13483 GCA_035474355.1 Chitinophagaceae bacterium
CCAATTCTTTTTTCATTTGTTCATCCACGGAAGGTACTTTGTCCAATGCTTTTTTTTCAGAAGGACTTAAGGGTATCACATCACTATAAAATCCCTTTACCGTTACTTTCCCGTTTTTGTCTTTCATCGATGCTAATAAAGTTGCCATCATCAGGGCTGGATTGGGAGCCCAGTTACCATAATGACCACTGTGTAAGGGACGTTTGGAAGCATAGATGGTCAGGTCAAGATGAGTATCTCCCCGTACGCCGAACACAATTTGTTTTTTTCCGGATTGATGAACGGGGCCATCGCAAATGATCCAAAGATCAGATTGCAACAAGGCTTTGTGTTTTTCCATGATCTCCCTGAGATGGGGAGAACCGGCTTCCTCTTCCCCTTCAAAAAAGAATTTGAGATTGGAAGCGGGAACCATTCCACTTAATTTTATAATGTCGTAAGCATTCAGGATAGCATCTACACCGGCTTTGTCATCAGCAGCGCCTCTTGCATATATTCTCCAGTCGTTATTATAATTATTATCAGCAGGAAAAGGAATAGCCACGCCTTTATCAATAGCGGCCGAATACAATTTGGGTTGAAAGGGTTCCAGCCCTGCAGCCCATTGAGCCGGGTTCACCGGCTGTCCATCATAATGGGCATAAAATATCAGGGTTTGTTTGGCTCCCGGCACCATCACTTCACCATAAACAGCCGGGGGAACACCCGGACTCGAAGCATCTAAAAGCTGAATGTTCTGAATGCCTCGTTTTTTCATCATGTCCATGATAAAAGATGCATTCTTACCCTGGTTCACCGGGTCGGCAGCCACATTGGGTATTGCCAGGAAAGAGGAAAACTCGCTGATGATAGCATGCTTGTTTTCTTCTACCTGTTTCCTGATCTTCAACAGATCCGGGCTCTGTGCAATAAGTTGCCCGGCGCCCAGGAGCAGCGGGAAGAATAATAACATAGATCTTTTCATCATCAATTGCCCGGATCAGTTTTGAGTCGGTGGCGCAAGGGGTATATCTGAATTGAATATGTCAAGAGCAACCTTCCAATTCCCATCCTGTTTTTTCCAAATGGTAGCATATTTTCCTTTATCTGTCATGGGCTTCCCTGCCGCATCATTGAAGTTCAGCTCATAATTGCCGTATGAATAAGCCATTTCTCCTGAGCCGGCTACTTCAACTTTATCAGCATGCCATACAAGGGCATATCCCGGCATGCCAAAGAAACCATTCATCAGGGTTTTAATTGATTCCGGGTTATTGCAAACCGGATTATTGGGTGGCATGATGACGGCACCATCCAATACTAAACCCATAAAATCGTTGAGCTGTTTTGCACCCGCGGCAGCAGCCCATGAGCTGTCAGCTTTACGGACAGCAGCCTCATCGGCACTATGGTCTTTGGTTGCTGATTTTTTTTCTTTGCATTGAAATAAAGTAAAGGCCAGGAGACAAAGCGCAGGCGCGATGGCCCGTGATAAGATTTTCATAACAATAATTTTTAGGTTGAAAGATCAGTATGATCCTGTTTGCAGGTTACCCGAAGATACAAAGGACCTCGCAACCTCAAGTTCGGGCCGGCTTGCTTTAATGGAATCTGCAATGGTTATCAATTGCCGGAAATAAGCGTCGGCTTTTTGCGGGTTTTTTATTCTTTGAGCGGCCAGGCCAGCGCCATACAGGCCATTGAACCGGTTGGGATGTGTTTTCAAATCTGCTTCATAGGCTGATAAGGCCTGGCCAGGTTGTTTCAGTTCAAGTAACATGTCACCTAATAATTCTCTTGCTGGGATCACTTCACCGGGGGTGACAGGATGCTTTTGGGTATTGTCTTCCATATCGGCAGCTTTATTCATTAGAATCAGCGCTTCCTTTGTTTTTCCTTTTGCAAATTGAATCCATGCCTGTGCTGTATTCATCTGGATTTGTACCTGGTTAGCTTTGTAATCGTCTTTTTGCTCAACCAATGTATCATGGATCAAGGATAGTTTTTTAAATTCAGCTTCGGCTGCATCTAATTTCCCGGTATGGGCAAACCCGAGAATTTTCGTAAAATGGATAATGGCTTTTTGCCAGGGAAATTTTTCCCAGGGAAAATAAGACGGATCGGGTTTCAACTTCGCAGCTTCTGTCCACATTTTGTTTTCAAGTAAATACCGGGCGGGGATAGCAGCAAAAGCATATGCATCCTTAAAGTTTACCGGATAAACCGCTTCGAATGTCTGCAGATAATCCCATTGCTTTTTGGCCAGGATGTTGTCGCCCTTTTGGAGATATGCATATACCAGGTAATCCATCCCATGAAGCTCCTCGTCCCAATGACCTTTGATCCCGGTATTTTCCGCATAACATTTCGCAGAGGCGGTGGAAACCAGGTTAGATTGGATACATTCATCCCAAAGTCCCAATCTTGTGAAAATATGTGAGGGCATGTGTTGTGCATGTGCGGAGGAGGGCGCAATAGAGGCATATTTCCTGGCGGCCGTCAGCGCCAGGGTCGCCAGCTCCGGGTAGTCGTAGCTATGTATCATGTAATGGATGATACCAGGATGATCAGGATTATCTGCATATAAAGTTGTTAAAAGAGCGCCGGCTTTTTTTTGCTTGCTGAATGTTTTATCAGCCGGGTTGGCAGCCCCATTCAGCGCTAAAGCATAAAATATAGCGGCTTCTTTATCGTTTGGGAAAGCCATATAAATTTTTTCCATTCCCTTTTCAAAGTTGATGCAACGGGTGGAATGTTCAGTTTTATCCCAGTCTTTATAAAACGAGGCGATGGCATCTATATAATCAGATTCTCTTTTCGTTTTTTTTGTAAGAGACAATGCAATAGCAATTGCCTTTGCACCTTTTTCAAGTTCAGGCGGGGCAGGCGGCGCCCATAATGGATGGTAGTTGCTCATCGCTACTCCCCAATAAGCCATCGCGCAGCCCGGCTCTTCATCAATGATCTTTGCAAAAGCTTTTTCCGCTTCATCATATTCAAAAGAATGGAGGAGTGCCAGGGCAAGATCAAAGTCTTTTTTTATTTTTTCAGAACAGGATGTTTCAAAAGCCACCTGGCCAAATTGCTTTTCGGGTGGACCACAGGAAATGATCTCTCCTCTTTTGAGCTGGATCGCATTGATCGCTTCCTGGGCGGGCGGTTTATTTTTTTCCTGGCAAGCCGATATGGAGAATAGTAAGGCTACCCAAAACATTCTGCCCATATCCTGGAATACTCTTTTCATAACTCAATAAAATTCAAACCAGTTAAAATAGCTCAGTGCCCACTGTTTCCATTTATCAATGACCATGCCGGACAGCCATATATTAAGCCAGATTTATGGTTTATGAATTTGCAGGAGCTTTATCTTTACGGGGCCTGGCAGGCGATCTTTAAAAAACAATTATGAAAAGGAATACCTGTATTTTTTTACTCGCATTTGTGAGTTGTGCGGCATCTGCCCAACCGACCCAAACATTCACTAAAAAAGATTATGAACACGCGGAAGACATGATGGGTTATAATACCCAAAAATTCATCGATCATGGAAGCGTTAGCCCGAACTGGCTGCCGGGTGATAAATTCTGGTACCGGGTACTGACTGCACAAGGCAGTGAATTCATCCTGGTCGATCCTGTAAAAGGAACGCGTTCCCCCGCTTTTGATCATCAAAAGCTGGCCAGCTCACTTTCCACGGCAAGTGGCAGGAGTTTTACAGCCTCGATGTTGCCTTTTCAATCGATTAATTATTCTACCGATGGAAAACTGATCAGTTTTCGAGCGGATGGCAAACAATGGAAATATGACCTGCAATCCGGGATATGTATATTGGACTCCACCACGCGCAACGATGACAGGCAGGGGGGACAAAATGGGCCCAGGGGTAACCGGGGACTGGAGATCCTTTCTCCCGATGGAAGCAAGGCGGCGTTCATCAAGGATTATAATCTCTGGGTAAGAGACACGAAATCTAACCAGCAAACGCAACTGACAACAGACGGGATCAAAGATTTTGGTTACGCTACAGATAATGCGGGCTGGACCTCCAGTGACAGGCCGGTACTTCGCTGGTCATCCGATTCGAAAAAAATAGCAACATTTAAACAGGATCAAAGGAATGTGGGCGACATGTATATGGTCACCACCACCGTAGGCCATCCTGCACTTCGTTCATGGAAATATCCCCTGCCGGGAGATAAGGAAATACCGATGATCCAGCGCGTGATCATTGAAACAGATCCGGCGAAAGTGGTAGTGTTGAATATCCCACCCGATCCGCACCGTGCTTCACTCAGCGATGATGTATCCAGCAGCGGTACATTCGATGACGTAGACTGGAGCCCCGATGCTTCGCAACTTGCTTTCGTTTCTACTTCACGGGATCACAAAAATGAAAAATTCCGGATCGCTGATGCAATGACAGGTGAGGTAAAGGAAATCTTTGAGGAAAATGTGGCTACCCAGTACGAATCAGGACAGGGAGCTATCAACTGGAGATACTTAAAAGCTACAAATGAGATTATCTGGTATTCAGAGCGGGATGATTGGGGCCACTTGTATCTCTATGATGCAAATACCGGGAAATTAAAGAACCAGATCACGAAAGGCATTTGGGTGGTGACAAGAATGCTGAAAGTCGATGAGAAAAATCGTTTGATCTATTTCATGGCCTGCGGTACCCAGCCGGAGAACCCTTATTTCACACAATTATATAAGATCGGTTTTGATGGTAAAAATCTCAGCCTGCTTTCCCCGGGAGCGGGAAACCATCAGATTACATTCTCGCCATCCGGAAATTATTTTATTGATACCTACTCAAAGCCTGATCAACCCCCGGTAATTGTTTTACGTGAACTGGGGGGAAAACAAATTGCGGCCCTGGAAAAGGGAGATGTTTCCCGGCTTGTAGCAAATGGCTGGAAGCCGCCTATTCCTGTAACTGTTAAAGCACATGATGGCAAAACAGATCTTTATGGACTCATGTTCACGCCATCCCAGTTAGATGAGCATAGAAAATACCCGCTTATTAATTATGTATACCCCGGTCCACAGGGTGGCGGAGTAGGAAGTTGGTCATTTAGTGCATCTCGTGGTGACCACCAGTCGCTGGCGGAATTAGGATTTATAGTAGTAGTGATCGAAGGCAGCAGTAACCCTTTGCGTTCAAAAAGTTATCATGATATGTATTACCCCAACATGGCGGATAATACATTGCCCGACCAGGTCACCGGCATTCGCCAACTGGCGCAACGATATCAATACATTGATACGAGCCGCATTGGTATCTGGGGGCATTCCGGTGGCGGATTTGCCACGGCAGCCGCCATGTTCCGTTATCCCGACTTCTTTAAAGTAGGTATTTCCGAATCAGGCAATCATGATAACCGGAATTACGAAGATGATTGGGGAGAAAGATATATTGGTTTGCTTACCAAGAACCCGGATGGAACGGACAATTATGCTGCCCAGGCCAACCAGTTATATGCAAAGAACCTGAAAGGAAAACTGATGCTGGCACACGGGATGATGGATAATAATGTCCCGGTTTCAAATACCATGCTCGTAGTTGACGCCCTGCAAAAAGCAAATAAGGATTTCGACCTGGTCATTTTTCCCAATGCCGCGCATGGATATGGAACCCTTTCGCCATACATGATGCGAAAACGCTGGGATTATTTCGTCAAAAATTTATTAGGAGCCGAACCGCCAAAAGAATACCAGATGGAAACTAAAACTGATCCCAGGAACGGTGCACAGCGAGGGTTCTAAGCCGGAGTTTTATACTGTTTTGCATACTCAATTTTGTAAGAAGGAAAAGATGTTTGCAGGGTATCCAGGTTTATTTTTCCATATTTCGCGATATGATCAAAAAACCTTTTGGTTTGCACCCACCAATGACATCTTTTTTTCCAGTAAGCTGTTAACCGGAACTGAAGCCTTTCTGCTACCGACTGATCCCATTTGAAATGATGAACAGTGGCCCTCTCCGGGTACCAGTACAGGCGCTGGCCATTCAGGGGATCATGGTTGGCAAACTTAATTTTTAAATAAGCTTTGGCACAGACCACTTTATTGGTATGACCCTTTAAAACTTTTTGGGTGATATTACATCCAATGGGATATTGTTCCCAGATAGGCTGGCCAGGATCAAAAACTTCCAGTTTGCCTGAAGGACCCACACGGTCGAGGAAATCGCCCCCGATAATATTGATCCCATTTGATTCGCAGTTGGCGATGATCGCCTTGAGGGACCCTGCATATTCATGGAATTCATCAATATCAGCCAACAGTATCCAGTGATCAGCAGGGATCGTAGCCTGTATCTTGTCATGATGGTTTCTCAAATTCATGGCATCAAACTGGCAAACCAGGAGCTGGCATTCATGGATGCCTTCCCCGGCAAGTAATCTTTTTACTTCTTTATAGACCCTTTCCCTTTCTTCCTGCGCAAAATCCGGGGGAACCTGGCAGGTAATGTGAAATTGATCTACACCCAGCTCTTTATAATGATCAATGAATTGAGGTAGCCAGGAAATTCTTGCCGCTTCTACAGTTGAGATCAAATGAATCATTGAAAACGTTGCATTTTATTACATACACGTTTATCATGGTTAGCGGGTGGCTTTTAGAATTTGGCAGGTTCATGCCAATTAGAGTCACAAGTTACAACACGTAAAGTTTTTACAAATTTATTTTCAGGGAAAGGCCGGGTATCCTGTGAAAGCTGACAATGTTCCGTTGAAGGGTGGGGGTACTTTGGAAATTAAAAGAGACAGCCGCAGTTTTTGCCCTTCTCTTATTCTTCCCGGCAGCAATGAATAAAGGAATACTTCCTAAAAT
The DNA here is from genome assembly GCA_035474355.1 of Chitinophagaceae bacterium. GTDB lineage: Bacteria > Bacteroidota > Bacteroidia > Chitinophagales > Chitinophagaceae > DATINK01. The sequence continues at coordinate 6,820 of DATINK010000124.1, forward strand.
GGCAACTGCACTGACAACAACAATCGGACCCACAGCGTCCAGGTCAGCATTCCCGCCACTCATGAGGAGCAGCCCCGCAGTCCCGACACCCACCAGTACAAAGCCCACAATTTTTTGGGATTTGCTTTTCTTCAGATATTCATCTCGTGTCAATGGAGTATTGGTTTTTGTCGGCTGGCAAAAACTGGTCGCCGACAGGATCAGCAATAAAGTACAGACTGAGAGTTTTTTCATTTTTAAAATTTAATGATAAAACAGGAAATTAATCTATTGTGATTACAACGTTACCTATTTTTTGTCCCGTTGCCACATAAGTAAAAGCTTCCGCTATCTTATCCAGGGGATAATACCTGTCTATTACCGGCCTGTATTTCCCCTTTTCCACCAGTTCTTTGATAAAGCTGAGTGTTCCCCTGATATCCCTGGGGGCCGAAAATTTTACTTTCTTACCTTTTTTGAATAAATGAATGATGGCGAGGAAAAAATTTTTCACTCCATTGGAAGGGAAATACATCCCATTTTTTGTTAACAGGTGCTTGCTTTTTTTATAACTGTAAATACCTGCCGTATCAAAAAAATAATCATATCGTTCTTCATCTTTTGTGAAATCCTCAGTCTTGTAATCAATTATTTTATCTGCGCCTAAAGACCTTATCAATTCCCTGTTTTCTCCCCCGCAGACGGCCGTCACATATAACCCATAATATTTCAGGATCTGCAAATTCGCGGAACCAATGGCGCCCGTGGCTCCCTTGACAAATGCTTTTTGGCCGGCTTCCAGTTTCAACCGGCGTAAAATACCTGCAGCATAAAAAGTTCCTTCCAGGCAGGCAGCCGCCTGCTTAAAATCCAGGTTAACCGGCATTTTGATCATTCCTCTCTTTTCAGGAAACACCATATATTCTGCATGCGATTTTACGCCGAACACGCCGCCAAATCCCATGACCCGGTCACCGGTCTTAAATGAACTGACCTTTTCCCCAATGGATTCAATTTGTCCCACAAAATCAGTTCCTGTAACCTTATATCGGGGTTTGAACAAGCCGGTAAATAATCTCATGGCCCAGGGTTTCCCTGTAAGAATATGACAATCGCTCCTGTTTGCCGTAGATGCATACACCCTGATCAGCACTTCATTTTCTTTCGGCACAGGTTTTTCTATGTCTTGAATGCTTAAGACAGATGCATCACCATATTTTGAACGAAAAGCAGCTTTCATTTAATTATTTCTCAAACTGTGAATACAATTTTGCCCCGTTTTATTTATACTTGGATTTATAATACTTGATGGTGTTGACGGCCATTTTTTTCAAAATATCGGGTTTGATGTCTTCCATTTTCTTAAAATAGACACAGCCTTTGGAAGCCTTGTGTTTTCCAAATTGCTTGAGTAATTCCTCCCTTTTTTCAAATACAGAACAGAAGTAAAGCGCGAATTCTGACTTGCGGGGCGAAAAACCAACCAGGGGAGCATCACCTTCACGGCCGCTTTCATATTTATAATGGTAATTGCCGAAGCCAATGATAGCGGCTCCCCACATCTTCGGCTCAAATCCCGATGCCGCTTTCATAATGTCAATAATGGCCAGGGCGTCTTTTTGCCTTTGTGCATCGGGGATGGATTTAACAAATGCAGATACACTTTTTTCTGTTTCTGTTGTTTTGTTTTTTGCATTAGCCATAAAATTAATTTTTAGATTTATGGAGAAGCCGCATCTTCATAACATAAACATTTTGTTGATCCTTTATCGTTGACCAGTCAGTTAAGTTACGACAAATAGGGAAGGAGAGATGGTTATCCGGGGTTAAGCTTTTCTAAAAACATATTGCAGGTTGAGATCTCCTTTCCGATATAGGAAATATGATTATCGGGGCGTAATAAAATATAAAAACCAGCTTCGGTATTAAAAATAGATCCCGGAATTTCCTTAAAGCTGTGTGTGATAACAGGGAATTTCGACCCGATCAAATTGTCGAATGGATGATGATTATCCGGCCCAAAGAATAATAGCTTCCATGCCGGGCCATTAATATATTCAAAAATATCCCGGCCTCCCGCTACAACAAAATAAGGCATCCTGTCACCGGCTTCCACTTTTCCTATACTGCTTTTGATCGTTAATGTACTATGAGGATAAGATATCCCGATCTGGGAAAGAAGCGGGAAAAAACGTTTATTGAGTGCCGGCTTCCTGGAAATAAGCCGCGCTATAAGAGGAAATATCTTCAACCGAATGAAGTTCCAGAATGTACCTGTGCCCGTCAGGAAATCAAACATCCTGTCGGTGGTTTTTAATAAATGCCTGGCGTTTTCCATCCGTTCCGAATTATAGCTTTCCAATAAGGTATCATTCATCTTGTAACGGATCGTATAAGCCAGTTTCCAGGCTAAATTGTAAGTGTCCTGTATCCCCGTATTCATGCCCTGTCCGCCTGCTGGTGTATGTATATGTCCTGCATCACCTGCAATAAAACAACGGTCTTTCCGAAAAGTGTCGGCTTTTCGGCTATGTACTTTATAAGTGGAAAACCACTTTAACTCTGTAAAGGATACAGGTACCCTGAGCTGTTCGATGATCGAAGCTTCAATGTCTTTAAATGAAAACTTGTCTTCTTCTGTTTTATCTGGTAAGATGCCGATCACGCGGTAATGCCCGGCGCCTTCCATCGGGAAGAAAAGAATAAATCCTTTTTTAATGAGGAAAATGAACAACTCATCCTTGTTGATAACCGTGCTATTCAATGTGACATCCGCTATATAAAATATTTTTGCGTTGGTGTCTCCTTCAAATGTCGCGTTCAGCTGGTGCCTGACAACACTATGGGCGCCATCACAGCCCACGAGGTGATCCGCTTCTATCATTTGTTCCATGCCGTGGGCATCGGTATAGAATGCGCGCACCCCATCTTTTTGTTCCAGCCGGGTGAATTCGGATTTCCAATAGATGCAGTCTTTGTATTCGGAGAGACAATCGAGCAAGACCTGTTCCGTTTTACATTGTTCCAGTGACAAGGCAAATGAAAAAGGACTTAAACCCTCACCCATACCTTCCAGGTCAAGCCTTGCTTTTGCCTTTCCTTTATAAAATATATTCAAGGCCGTAGTGATCCTTCCCATCCGGATTGCTTTCTCAGCTATGTTGATCTCACGAAAGATCTCCAGCGTGCGTGCCTGTACGGCGATGGCTTTTGAGAAGGGAGTGATACCCTCATTTTTATCAAGGATGATAAACGCTACCTGGTAGCGGAGGAGCTGTGCTGCCAGGCTTAAACCAGTGGGACCTGCACCAATGATAACAACCTGGGTCTTTGCCTTTGTAGTCATATAGTATTGTAAAAATTATTTTCCAGCTATTCAATATTTTTTGTACTCCAGGTGAATCCCGTCGAACTGGAGCTGGTAACCGTACAACTCATGACCAGTAACAGGGCCAGGCATGATAAACTCTTCATATCTTGTGTTTTTGCTATTTTCAAAAATAACCAGGAATTAAAAGTATGAATATTGCAGATATCCAGGAGGCCCGGGATCGTATCAGCCCGTATATCCGGCGAACAAAATTGATGCGCAGTGAAACGCTGAGCCGGGAGCTGGGTACAAATGTTTATGTCAAGCTTGAATTATTTCAGAAAACAGGATCTTTTAAGGTCCGGGGCGCATTTAATAAACTGCTCAGCTTACCGGCAGTAGAAAGGAACAGGGGAGTGGTTGCTATCAGTGGCGGGAACCATGCACAGGCGGTGGCTTATGCTTCGCGTGTGTTGGGTGTCGATGCTGTTATTTTAATGCCGGCATCAACTCCCTTGAATTATGTTGAAGCGACACGCAATTACGGTGCAGCGGTTGATCTGCAACCGACAATTGCAGCCGCATTTGGAGAAGTAAAGCGTTATGAATCCGAAGGAAGAATTTTTATACATCCTTTCGACGACCCCTTAGTGATGGCGGGACAAGGCACGCTTGGATTGGAGATCATGGAAGATCTGCCCGAAGTGACAGATGTATTTATCAGCATTGGCGGAGGAGGATTCTGCGGCGGAGTCAGCACTGCCATTAAAACAAAAAAACCCGCCGTGAAGATCCGGGGAGTAGAAACCATTGGTGCGGATGCAATGACCCAGGCCCTCAAAGCCGGTCACCCGGTTGAATTGCCTGCTATTACTTCCATTGCTAAAACTTTGGGCGCTCCTGCTGTTTCCGACCGTACTTTAGCGCTCGCACAAAAGAATTTGGAAGAAGTAATCCTTGTTTCTGATGACGAAGCAGTAAAGTCTTTGCAATTTATCCTGGAACGGTTAAAAGTACTGACTGAACCCGCCGCTTCCTGCACCTTGACTGCAGCAAAACGGTTACAATCTCAATTCGGAGATAATAATAAGATCCTGTTGATTTTCTGTGGCGGAAATATCTCGCTCGGTGACCTGTGCAAATATGTAAAGTGACTTGCTAAGTTGTATGTTCCGGTTTATTTCAGGTATTTATCAAACCAATCCACAAACTCCTGCCATTCGGGATTCATGTCATCTCCATTATGTTTCCCGCCTTTTTTTATAATGAAGCGGTTGGGAACACCTGCTTCGTTGAAACGGGCAATGATCGCCTGGGATTGTTGCAAGGGAACGGTGGGATCTGCATCTCCATGAATAATAAACACGGGAGGATCATCCGGTGATACAAAATACATGGATGAATTATCCCTGCCGATCTTATTCCTGGCTGCCGTATCGGTTACTTCTTCATACAAAGCGTATTTATTATTCCATTCCCTGAAATCCGCAGCACCCCAGCTTCGTGCCATTTTCAACGGTTCTTTTGCATTCACAAGGTTGAGTCCCGGTCCGCCCCAATTCAGAAGATCAGTAGGTGGAAATAAAACAGCGACCGCCTGTACCCTTGAAGAAACCCTGTCAATGGGGTCAGGAGCAGCCGTATTGATTTTATCATCTGCAGTAGCGATCACCAGGGATAAATGCCCCCCGGCTGATGTTCCCGTGATGCCAATATGATCAGGATCGATGCTGAATTTCGCAGCGTTGAAACGAATGTAGCGGACAGCTCTTTTGATGTCATTTACTGCATCCGGAATAGCGTAGCGTGGTTGGGATCCATGCACAACCCCAAAAACTGTATATCCTTTTGCCAGGAATTGTTCCGCCGGCCCGGTAGGCATTTCAATTCCGTTATAAGAAGAGAACCAGCTCCCGCTGATTACATAGATGATCCCCTTACCATTTGCTTTTACTTTTGGTTTTATGCAGATCAATGTCAATGCGATCCCATCTTTCCGGCCATAAATGAATTCTTCCTGCGGGTAACCGTTCTTGTCTGCCTGATCATGAATTTTATTAATGACAGTCTGCCAGCGCTTATCGTTTTTTACGGGTATTAAGTCAATATCATATTCAATATTCTTTGCCTGGACTCTGTTTACTTTATCAGATTGGGTAATAATAGTAAGATAACGATAGGCGCTATCGGTTTCTCCGGCCATGGACCAACGGGAAGCAGCACCCCAATACCGGGTAATGCTGGCGGCTTTTCCATCTTCCCTGATTCCTGCTGTATAAGCCAGGGCAGCATTTTTATAATCCTTTGCCTTGTAAAGGGAATCCCCGGCCTTATAATAAGGGGCGCTTTGAGCCCTGCAGAATTGTATTGTCAGCAGGCAGAGCAACACGAGTAAGATATTTTTCATTGTAGATTTTTAATTCATGATCAGGCAGAAACGACGGCCTTAATTATTTAAATTTATCCAGCATCGAATGCGTATCAGCGATGTCATCTACATTGTCAGATACGGCCGTTTCCAGTAATGTTTTCAGTTCAGCATCTGTTGTAATTTCATTTACAAGACCCAGGTATTCCCTGGATTGTTCAAGAAAAGACAATTTTAGTTTAACAATATCAACATATAGGGACCTTAATTCATCAGTCGTCCCATTTTTTTTAATTAATTTTTCCATCGAAGACATACACAGGCCCAGGTCTTCGAAAAACGCCCGGGAGTTTTGGAAAGAGCGTTCGCAGGATTCGCTTAAACTTTCAGTATCCATCATTATTAAATTTTTAAGTTTCTTAAAACGGCAGTTAAGTTACGAAATCCGGATTTGGGCTACGATATTTCAGGGTCAATAACTTTTAGTGGCTTTTCCATTACGATCTAAAAGTTGTTTAACTAAAAGGATGACTATAACCAGGATTACGAAAGTGCTGACAATCCCCGGCGTATAAGCTCGTTTATTTATTGTCCAGGCAATATGACCTGTCACGTTGAGTGTTTGAAGTATCATCCAAAGCCAAATTGAAGAGTAAGAGTTTGTGGTATTTTTCCTTAAAGATCCCCAATAGGCCAAACTAACAATGACAAATACACTATTGATGATGATAAACCCGGTCTGTGGGTTGGGAGCGACCAGGTTGCAAATAAAAATGGCGGGTGTATAGACTTCCCAGAGTTTGCCAATATATTCTTCAGTAGCATGTATGACATGTGCAATGATGAGCAGAAGAAATAAGATCCTGATTCTTTTATTCAAGATTTGTTGTTGCTGCGGGTTTGTCAGATCTTTTTAATAAAAAATTAAATAATATAATAAGCGTCCCGGTCATGATGGAAACATCAGCCAGGTTGAATATACCTGTATGAAAGAAATCAAAATGAAC
>DATINK010000125.1:0-6081 GCA_035474355.1 Chitinophagaceae bacterium
TGTCCTGAACTCGAAAACAGGGTCGTCATCATTTCCGATCCCATGTTAGCCACCGGCTCATCGCTGGTAAAAACAATTCATTTTCTGAAGGAAGAAGGTCACCCCAGGGAAATCCATATTGTAGCTGCCATTGCCTGTTCGGTAGGAATTGAATACGTTAAACGGGAGGAACCTACTGTTACTATATGGTGTGGGGATATAGATGACGAATTGACGGCCAAAGGGTACATTGTTCCTGGACTAGGTGATGCAGGCGACCTGGCATTTGGAACCAAAGTTCAGATGTGATCCTCAAGGTCTTAGAGACCATATATTTCCTTTCCCGACTGCAGGATTTTTCGTACTTTCCATACCCGGTAGTTCCGGAAAGGATAAGCCCCCGATGAAAAAAACTCTTTCCATCCTGATTGCGTGTGTGGCACTGGCTTGTGAGACTAGGGCCCAGGACCCTAACTTTTCCCAATTCTTTGCATCCCCTCTTACGCTCAATCCTGCATTAGCAGGTAAATTCAATGGCGATTATCGTTTAGCCGGAAATTTTCGTGACCAATGGCCTACGATCAATCATGCTTTTGTGACGAAAACTGCTTCTCTTGATTTTGGCATCATGCGCAACCGTTTACCCGAGATAGACAAATTCGGTATCGGTATCATGGCATTCACTGATCGCGCAGGTGATGGCGTATTGGTAAACAACTATGCTTCTTTAACGCTGGCATACCACAAGGGTTTAGATGAAAATGGATACCACCAGATCGGTGCAGGTTTCCAGGGTACTTATATGAATAAACGGCTGGATGTTACGAAAGTAACTTTTGCTGACATGCTGACTCCTTATGGTTTTACGGGTATCACAAGTGAAAGCTTCTCCAGTCCACAGGTTAAACTGAATTACTTTGATCTCAATGCCGGGGTGATCTATACTGGCACCACGAACGGTTATAACAATTTTTATATCGGCGCATCCATGTATCATATCAACCGGCCGAAAGAAACCTTTCAGCAGGGGAATTTTTTATTGAATGCAAGAACAACGATCCAGGCCGGTGGAAAGATCCCGGTGGGACCTTATAATTACATACACTTTTCAGCGAATCACAGCAGCCAGGCAAAAGCTCATAATACCATCATTGGAGGTGCTTATGCACTCAACCTGAATGGTGATGAAGAGGAACCTACTAATCTTTACCTGGGTGCCTGGTACAGAGTAGAAGATGCCATTATTCCTTATATAGGCCTTGAATTTGGAGATTTCCATTTTGGCGTATCCTATGACGTCAATACCTCGGCTTTAAAACCAGGTTCGAATCTCCGGGGTGGTGGTGAATTCTCTATAATATATATTAAGAGGCCTGTCGATCCGAATGCTAAAAAACTGAACTGCCCCAAGTTCTAATCTCCGCTAAAGTGCTCTATTTCATTACTTAGGCTCTCGGTCAGGGCTATTGTAATCCCCAGATTCCTGAATTATCTTTATAGCAAATTCCAATCTATGAAAAAGCTCATCCTCCTGATCTTTTGTGTCATTACTATTCTATCTACCGTACAATCCCAGGATTTTGGTTACAGAACGACTGATGTTGGCGTTGAATATCAATGGCAGCCAAAAAGCCAGGTATTTGCCCTGCACTTCGCCTATAACTTACAGGTTCACCATTCATTCCAGGCCCGCCTTGGCTATACAAAAACCAACTGGCTGGACAAAGGAAGGAATGATAATGAAGAAGGAAGTGGTTTTGGTGGTTCTTTGGGTTACCGCTATTATATTATGGTAATGCCTAAGGATTTTTTTATTGGCCTCCGTGCTGATATATGGCAATTGAAAGTTTTCTGGGAACGTGGAACACTGAAAGGCACATCCAATATCACTGCATTACAACCTGCACTTGAAATGGGATATACCTTCCTGTTAAACGACCAGATTTTTATCACGCCAGCCGTTACCTGCGGTTCTCAACAAAATATTAAAGTAGAAGGTCGTGTAACAGGTGAAGGGTTAATGCTACTGATGGGTGTTAGTGCCGGGTGGAGGTTTTAGATTACCGACGAGTCCTCAGTTACATGCTTCTCCGAGGAGTCTTCTCGCTGAGAGATTCGTCGGAGAAGCTGTTTTTTCTGCGAGAGACTCGTCGGGAAGAAGAACAAGATTACATTTTCATTAAAAGTGGAATAAAGAACCAACAGAATAAGGTGATCAGTATCACGGACACAATATTCAGCACAAATCCCGCTTTCGTCATTTGCCGCAATCGGATATGACCACTCGCAAAAACGATCGCATTGGGTGGTGTCCCCATCGGTAACATACTTGCACAACTCGCTGCAAGGGTCATGGGGATACCCAGCATCAAAGGATTCATCCCTAAGGCATCCGCAATAGAAGATACAACCGGTGCAAATACGATCACCTGCGCCACATTACTCATCACTTCGCTGATAAAGATGGAGATCGTTGTGATCAGCAACACTAAAATAAATTGATTGCTTGCATATTGCGCCAGCCAATGACCCAGGTCCTGGATGAGGTTGGCTTTTTCCAGTGCAGTTGCCAGCGCAATACCGCCACCGAATAATAAGAGAATACCCCATCCCATTTTCTTTGTATCGCTCCATTCAAGTATGGAAACGGATTCTTGTTTTCCATTTTCATCGTCCTGCAAATTGACTGAATTACTCCCCTTTAGGGGATGGGGGCCGGCCGGGCATAAAAACAAGGAAACCGTGCAAAGCAATGCGATGATCGTATCATCGAGAACAAATGCATGCTGCAGTGAATTGATAAGGTCCTTGGTGATCCATAAAAAAGAAGTGGATAGAAAAATGATCAGCACTCTTTTTTCCTGGACCGATAAGGGGCCCAGGGAATATAATTCACGCATGATCAGGTCACGCGTAGCTGGATTGGATTTGATCCGGTTGGGATACAGCCATTTGGCTAGAACAACATAAAGAGCCAGGAGGAGCAACACAGATAAGGGTGTGCAAAGTATCATCCACTTTACAAAATCAACCTGGTAATGGTATTTTTCACTGATATGACCCACATAAGCCACATTGGGCGGTGTCCCGATGATCGTACCCACTGCCATATTGGAAGCAAAGGCGATCACCATCATCAGGACCAAGGAGAAGTTTTTAATATTCCCATCCCCCTTGTGATTTTCCTTTACCACCTGGATCACTGAAAGTGCAATAGGAAACATCATGAGCGTGGTGGCCGTGTTACTCAGCCACATGCTTAATAAGCCGGTTGCGAGTATGAATCCCAGGATGATCCTGTCCCCGCTCGTCCCTGTTAATCGTACAATAGAAAGAGCGATCCGTTTATGCAGGTTCCATTTTTCAATGGCCAGTCCCAGCATGAAACCGCCCATGAATAAAAAGATCACGGGACTGGCATAGGGAACCGCCGTTTCTTCAATTTTTGAAATTTTAAGAAGTGGAAAAAATATCAGCGGTAAGAGGGCTACCACGGCCATGGGCAATGCTTCCGTCACCCACCATATGATCATCAGGCTCCCGATAGCCAGTACTTGCCGGGCTTTCTCCCCTACCCCGAATGGATTACTGAAATACACCGCAAGTGCTATCAGGATACCTGCGCCTAAAGAGATGAACTTTATTTGTTGACGGGAATAGGTGGCCAAGAAGAATAATTATCAAATAAAAATAAAGCTTTCTGTCTTCACGAAGGCCTCCCGCTGACATAAGGATTGCCTTTGATATAAAATCGATAAGGAAGTAATGCGGCATCCTTTCCTGCCCCTTCTACACCGATCCTGGGGGAAGTAAAGATCTCCTTATTATGATACCGAAATTCATCATCTGCAATAAAAACTTTGTTGTCTTGTAAAGAAAGGCCGTTCCATCCGATATCAATGCCCAGTGCCATGGTCAGGTTGCCGGGCCCCCGGGTTAGGGTATTATCCTTTATTTTCTTTTTTGTTCGCCTGAGCATGGATTTTATTCCATCCACTGGTTCCAGCGCACGGATCAGGATGGCGTGCGGGTTATCTTTTACATTCGTCACCACGTTGAACAAATGATGAATTCCATAACATATATATACATAAGCAAGCCCCCCGGGCATATACATCATTTCATTACGGGGGGTTCGCCTTCCTGACCAGGCATGGGAGGCCCTGTCGATCACGCCGGCATAAGCTTCCAGTTCCACAATGCGACCACTTGAGATGATGCCCTTATTTTTTGTAACAAGCAATTTTCCCATCAGGTCACGACTCACTTGCAGGAGATCATCGCGACGATAAAATGAGAGGGGGAGTTTTTTCATTCATTATATTTACCAGCTCAAATGTAAGTCTTGCTTAAAGAAATTACGATCGCTTTCCAATCCTGGGGCGAAGCACACCGCTTCATTCAAAAGCACAGGCTTTTTAAATGGATCGTCATTCCCGGCATCATCTATACCCTTTTATTTGTTGTCGGGATGTATTTCTTCTGGCGCTCTTCCAATAACGCCGTATCCTGGATCAGCGACCAACTCAGGATCGAGTCCTGGTTACAGCAACAAAAAAATAACTGGCTGAGTTTCTTTTTAGTCATGACCGGCATGATGCTCAGGCTGGTGCTGGTCCTTTTTTATTTTTCCCTTTTCAAATACCTGATCCTCGTGATCGGCTCCCCTGTATTTGCCTATCTCAGTGAAAAAACGGAAGCCATCATGAATGAGAAAGAGCATACACTGAATTGGCCCGATCTGAAAAAAGATGCGTCCAGGGGAATAAAACTGGCACTTCGTAATGCCGGATGGCAAACGGTGTATTTAGCAGCCCTTATTATTTTATCGCTGATCCCCCTGGCCGGGTGGATCACGCCGGTAATCGCTCTTTTCATGGAGTGTTATTATTTTGGGTTTTCCATGCACGACTATCCATTGGCGAGGAATGATTTTTCACTTCCGCAAAGTATCACGTTTACGGCCCGTCATAAAGGACTGGCCATTGGTAATGGGCTTTTATTCTATCTCATGCATGTGATCATATTCCTGGCACCTGCTTACGCGGTGATTGCTGCTACCCTGACCGTCCACCATGCAAAAAACAGTTGAGAATGCCTATGGTCTACCTGATACCATCCCTGTTGCATGAAGAAGGACTATCGGCCCTGCCTGCTTACCTGCTGGAAGCGGCTCTCCAATGCCAGGTTTTTTTCGTGGAAAATGAAAGAACTGCCAGGCGTTTTCTCAAAAAACTTTCCCGGGATATTGTGATCGATGACTACGAATGGCACACGGTCCATAAAGCGGAGGAAGAGATTCGCGAAATATTTATACAAAGAATACAGGAAGGAAAGAATATTGGCATTATCAGTGAAGCCGGTTGCCCGGGAGTGGCTGATCCCGGACAGCTACTGGTAGCTGCTGCGCATCAGTACAATGCCACCGTTAAACCCCTATCGGGACCGAGTTCATTCCTGCTCGCTTTAATGTCGAGTGGGATGAACGGGCAGCAGTTCCGTTTTGTGGGTTACCTGCCTATTGAGCCCGCAGACCGTGAGAAAACCATTCGTGAACTGGAAGCAGAATCAAAAAATAAAAACTGCACAGAAGTATTTATTGAAACCCCTTATCGCAATGACGCCATGCTGGATGCATTGCTGAAAACCTGTATGCCTTCGACGCGATTATGCATTGCCATGGATCTTACAGCGGATACCGAGTGGGTAAAAACAAAAACGATCAGTGAATGGGAAAAAGAAAAACCGGTGCTGCATAAAAGACCATCCATCTTCCTGCTGTTTGCGGGGCAAATAAATTGAGTTATAAATAACGGTGACTTAACAAAAAACTGCTCAGGCGACTTAATTATTTTGTACATTTGTGCCCGTTTCTTTTATGTAAGTTATTGTGAATAACATTTTGACACATACCAAACAGATCGCTTTCCATGCTTCGAATACTTCTGGTGTATATGCCGTAGGATTCGATTTATTCACATTTGCCCGGCCCCGGCGCCGCTGCTGACAGGACGAGCCAGTCACCAGGGCCCCTGTCAGTGAAATATTCCCACAATCTTCAATTACATTTGGATTGGTAATCCGCATTATCTAAATAAGCAC
>DATINK010000126.1:0-8653 GCA_035474355.1 Chitinophagaceae bacterium
AAATAAAATTAGCCGGGGTCGCTGTGGCCATTTTTGCACTTGCCTTTCTCAGTTCTTTTTACCTTACTTCCAGGAAGGCGAAGAAACAGGGAGAAGCACTTTGGGATTATAACTCGAAAAGACTTTTCTGGAACATGGTGATCCCCCTGGTAGCGGGAGCTGGTTTTATAGCCGGGATGCTTCGCTACGACGATTGGAGATATGTTGCGCCCGCTTGCCTGGTTTTTTATGGGTTAGCACTCGTCAATGCCAGCAAATACACACTAACGGATATCCGTTACCTGGGTTATTGTGAAATGCTCCTGGGTATCATCAACATGTTATTTTTGGGATACGGACTTTATTTCTGGGCCGCGGGCTTTGGAGTATTACACATCATCTACGGCATGATCATGTGGTGGAAATATGAAAGGAAATAATTCATGAAAAATCCGATCAACGGTTTAAATAAAGTGTTTGACAACCGGGTGCGGCTCGGGGTGATGGGTATTCTTGTCGTCAATGATGAGATCAACTTCAACGACCTCAAGGAGATCCTGGAAGTCACCGACGGCAACCTGGCCACGCACCTGGTGAACCTGGAAGAAAATGGGTTCATTAAGGTGCATAAGGGGTTTATTGGTAAAAAGACAAACACGACCTATTCCATCACCAAGGCAGGAGAGAGCGCATTCAATGAACATATTGCAGCACTGGAAAAAATGATCAAAGGGATAAAATAATTTTTTTGCATTTACACTTTGAAATACAAAGCACTTTCTATCGACAGCCTCACAATTTGGAACTAACAACTTAAAAAAATAAATACAAAATGGAAAACATGGAGCAAGATCAGTCAACAACCGGCCAATGGGCCAGGTCGCTTTGGGATAAGGGAAAATTATTCCTGAAATGTGCGGTCATTTTTATTACCGCTCTCGTATTGTGGATACCTACATCCTTCATTTTGAATTTGGTAAAGGAGAGAAAAGAAAGACAGGCAGAAGCCGTTGCTGATATCAGCAGTAAATGGGCCGGTCAGCAGACAATAACAGGTCCGTTGCTGAACATTCCCTATGATGAGATCACAAAAGATGAGAAGGGAAACACCGTCATCTTAAAAAGAGACCTCTGGTTCATGCCCGATAAGCTGGATATCAAAACAAAAATTTACCCGGAAAAAAGACACCGGGGGATTTACCATGTTGCTGTATACCGAAGCGATGTTTCCATCAATATCAAATTCAATCCATTGAAATGGCAGGACCTGAAAATACCATCAGAAAACATCAGGTGGGCGGGAGCCAGGTTACTTTTTCGTGTGACAGATAATATTAAAGGCGTAAATGATGATATCAATATTAATTGGGACGGGAATATTATTCCTTTCAATCCACGGTCAACCGGCACCGAAACAGTTTCTGATGGTTATATAGCCGAATTCCCATTTTCAGCTGAAGCTGCGAATACGGAACACACAGGATCCATGAGTTTTTCAATCAATGGTTCAGAAAAATTACTTTTTACCGCATCGGGAAGAGAGAATAAGGTGGAAATGAATTCAAGCTGGAAAAATCCAAGTTTTACAGGTGTCAAACTGCCCGATACCCGTGAAGTAGGTGACACAGGCTTTACCGCAACCTGGAAATACCTCAATCGTTCTGTTCCGCAGGTCTGGAAGGATAACTTTTATGATCTTTCTGCTTCCGTTGTAGGTGCGGATCTATTGATCTCAGTGGATAGTTATGAGAAAACTGAACGTTCTGTTAAGTACGCGATCTTATGTATCATCCTGACTTTTGCATCTTTTTTCCTGATTGAAACAATTTATAAGAAACCGCTTCACCTTATACAATATGCGCTGGCAGGATTAGCGCTGGTATTATTCTACACATTGCTTTTATCGATCTCTGAATACATAGGCTTTAACCCTGCCTATGGAATAGCAGCTGTTGCTACCATTTCCCTTGTAGCCTGGTATATGGGAAGTATCCTCCGATCTTCAAAGCTGGCTTTATTCATCAGCTTCGTCCTGACCGTTGTGTATACCTACATCTTTATAATCATCCAGTTGCAGGACTATGCTTTACTGATGGGAAGCATCGGGTTATTTATAGCGCTGGGTATCATCATGTACTTCTCAAGAAAATTGCAATGGACATAAACAGTTATATCATTTACCACAATTAAAAACTGAAAGATGAAACAACCTAATTTATGGACCTACCTGGCTGCTGCCGGTATTGTTACCGTATTAATTGGTCTTATTTACGGATCTGTCCAGCAAGGACACCGCGCTGTTGCCAATGATCCCCAAATACAAGTCGCCCGCGACCTGGCTACTCGTGTAAAAACAGATACAACGCCGGTTCAATTAACAGGTGAAAAGATCCAGCTTGAGCAAAGCCTCGGTGTGTTTACTGCATTATTTGATGTGAATGGGGAACCCGTACAATCGACGGGCATGTTGGGTAACGAAATGCCTCACCTGCCCAAAGGCGTATTTGAAACTGCAAAAAGAAAAGACGAGTTTTTTGTCACCTGGCAGCCACGGGGCGGTGTAAGGATGGCCCTGGTTATCTGTTCCGTTCAATCCGGCGGTATCGGCTATGCAGTCGCGGGTCGTTCTTTGAAGGAAGTGGAGAAAAGAGTCGGACAGCTTACACTGTTCGCATTATTCGCCTGGCTCTCTTGCATAGCGATATTGGTTTTGCATTGGATCATCATGGTGGTCAGGTATCGGAAAGCCAGTTTATGAACTACAGTCCCTGGCACGAATATTTCCAGGCCAACCGGAATCATTTTGATCACCTGGATTGGGACCAGCCGGCGTCTTTGACTGCGGATGAAAAAAAACTGATCACGCATTCTATCCAGCAGTTCCAGCGAGGTGAAAATTCAGAAGGCAAACACTTTATACGTTTTGCAAAATCAATGCAGGACCCTGTTTACCTGGAAACGGTTAGAGTTTTTATTAAAGAGGAACAGGATCATGCTGCCATATTGGGTCGGTTCATGGAATTAGAATCAATTGAAAAGATCAGGGAACATTGGCTGGACAATATTTTCAGGTGGCTGAGAAAGCTGGCGGGTTTAGAAGGAACGGTTACCGTTTTATTGACCGCAGAGATCATGGCCATTCCTTATTACCAGGCGTTGGGAGCAGCCACCCAATCAATATTGCTGAAAAAAATCTGCAAACAGGTCCTTATCGACGAGGAAATGCACCTGAGGTTTCAATGCCAAACCCTGGAGGATCTGTATAAGAACAAAACAATATTTGGATTTCTCTTTTCCGGCATCATCCATAAAATTCTGATGGCAGGAACGATCATCATGGTCTGGTTCAGTCACAGGGAAGTGCTGAAAGCCGGAAAGTTTCATTTTATTTCATTCTTCAGGGATTCCTGGAAAGTATTCAGGAGATGTAAACAAATGATCCTGGGACTTGCAAAGAACCAGCCTGATTTTCATAATATCCATCATGCGGCTTGATGATCATTAAATCATCCTTCAAAACAGCAATATGTTTACAATTAAGCAACGGATAAAAAGTTTTAAATATGCCTGGGAAGGGGTTTCCAAATTTTTCCTGGAGGAACATAACACGATCCTGCACTTACTTGCAACGATCACGATGGTTGTATTAGGTGTTTTTGCAGGTGTATCCAGGGTAGAATGGCTGGCACTGGTCATTGTAACAGGATTTGTTTGGGTAGCTGAGATATTCAATACAGCCATTGAGAAAATGATGGACCATGTTTCCACGGAAAGAAGACCAGAAATTAAATACATCAAAGACCTTTCCGCTGCCGGCGTTTTAATTGCATCCCTGGTTGCATTAATAACGGGGTGTATTGTGTTTATTCCGAAAATGTAATTCTATAAAATGGATTCAAAACGCTTCTTACCCGACTTCATGAATGGAACTATGTTACAATGGATGATCCTCTCATCCGGGTTTAGTTGTTTTCTTTTATTAGGAAGAATATTTGTTTCCGGCACATTTGCCTATTTGTTTTTACCCTGGAATCTTTTCCTCGCAGTTATACCCCTTGCCATTAGCTGGTGGATGAAAAGCAAACCCTTGCGTGTTCAAAACAGGCTCCGGTTTATCCTTCTGTCATGCACCTGGTTATTATTCATACCCAATTCATTTTATATCATCACGGATTTATTCCACCTCAAACATTTTGAATCTGCACCTACCTGGTTCGATTGCCTGATGATATTTTCATTTACCTGGAATGGCTTGTTATTCGGGCTTGTATCTGTCAGGCAGATGGAAACGATGTTCACCCGCAGAGTCGGAAAACAATTTGCCGGCTTATTGATTTTGATGGTGATGCTGCTCAGTGGATTGGGAATTTATGTGGGCCGTTTCCTCCGGTTCAATAGCTGGGATATCATAACAGATCCTTTCTCTCTTATGGGGGAAATTTTTGATTTACTGCTTCATCCCCTTGCAAATAGTTATGCCTGGGGGATGACAATCTGTTATGCCATTTTCATGACATTTTTATATATCACTATCAAGAAATGGAATGAAATGCAGTCCGTTTAACGGGAGTAATTATTTACGAGTTGTTGGTTTTGGTCAAGAAGCCGTCTCATGTTGAGCGGCTTCTTTTGTTTTCTGTTGTATATGCACCTGGCATCCCTATGGGACGCTAAAGTTGAAACTGATCATATTGTTACCCACCTGACGTCCCGATGGGACGTTTAAGAGAGCGCGTGTTTTTATTGTTACCCACCAAGCGTCCCTATGGGACGCTAATTACAAACGCATGGATTCCTCCTATCTACCAGACGTCCCGATGGGACGATAAATGGAACTCCTGATTTTATGTTACCAACCATACGCCCGATGGCATCTTAAAAGAAATTCGTGGTTTATTGTTACACATTAGTAATCCCAACGGCATGTTTAGCTAAAAGCGAGAATAAATGAGATCTAAAAAAAATGTCCCGGAGGGACATTTGGTGGGTAGAAAATCATTATTTAGAATTGAATGCGTTCCGTAGGAACGTAAGGTGCATAATTTAGAAATCCAACCCCATCGCAAAATACCACATGGGTTTGCCGCGGAAGAATGAATTCATTTCCCAGGCTGCATCCACACGCAGGAAATATCCCAGCAATGTGCTTCTTGCACCAAATCCATAACCCCCTGCAAATGGCCCGATACCACCGGCCCTTGCTTTGACGGTCAATGGCGGCATACTATATAAAACACCCGGCCTTTCGAGTTTATCAAACCTGCCGTTCCAGGCTGTTCCCAGGTCAAAGAACTGGACCAACTGGAAGTTTCGAAGGAAGGCATTATTGATGGGTTTATTGAAGAAAGAAGTAAATACCGGTACCCTGATCTCGCTATTGATCACCATATTATTATTCCCGTTCGCTACGTTTTGTTTAAACCCGCGAAGGTTGACAGCCAAAGTCTGGTAAGCATAATCAGCATCGGGATCGGGAGTATTCGAATCAATGAATTTCGGGAATAGCCAGTTGTCTACACCCCCGAGATAATAAATGAATTTCTCAGGCCCCCAGGAGAAATCACCTGCAAAGCGCATGGCCCAGATAATATTCCTGTAGATCTGCAGGTAATGACGTCCGTCAAAACCAATATTGATCGTATAAGGATGATCAGCAGGGCTGCCACCCAATGTGCTTTTACCGATACGTGCATTGAAATCGCCATACACTTTCCAGCGCAATCCATACCAGATATTCATGGCAGGAGACACAGCATCATCATGAACAAATTCCATATGCGCCAGGGCATAGGTCATAAACCTGTCTGGTTCTTTCAGTGATTGCGGGTCGCTACTCTGTATCACCAGCCTGTCCCTGCGATAAGCCATATTCATCCGGAGACTCTGTACCCTGCTGAATGGCCAGGCCAGCGTCAGTTGGTACATGTTCGTGATCTGTTTTACATCATAGAGCGGGAAGGGGTTATTGGGATTATTGATATCATTATATAAAGGTGGATTTTTTATTGAGTTACGATAATATGTAAATCCATAATCCATCCTTCTCTTGAGGTATTGAGTGGACAATACATATTCGTTATTATCCAGGTCGGGACTGATCCTGAATCCACCCGCAAATTTCCAGTCTTCGAAAAGATCGGACGTCCCCACGCGGAGTATACCATTAAATGGATCATTATTACTAAGGTTGATCGGGCCGGTGCCACCCTGGTATGGTTGAAAGCGATTTACCAGTACATTATTATTGAAACCACTCACCAGGTAATCATTAAAGAATTTAGGCGGACGGTATTCATATACTTTCGCTTTCTTAAGGATCGGCTCTTTTTGAATTTCTTCTGAAGTGACGATCTTGCCTAGTTTACTGCTATCGGTCTTTTCATCCTTGAATTCACTGATAAAATCATCGGCTTTCTTAACTGCGGTGTCTTTTTTTATTTCGAGTTCAAAAACAGTGGGTTTCCCCGCTGCTTTCTTTTCTTCCTCGATCCTTTTTTTCATGTATTCAGTCGCGCGGGCCGACACATTCCTGCGATGCAACACATTTTCATCCACCTTCAACCGGTATAAGAGTTTCATGTCTCCCAGCTTGACCACTTCGCTTACTTGCTGGTTATCGCCGGCTGTCCTGGTTTCCAGCAAACTGCTTTGATAATTTGTAAGCGGGAAAACATAGGAAGAATCATTCGTGATCGAAACAAACCCTACCGAATCAATATCATTCTTACTCCATTCTTTCAGCAGGCTGTCCACGTCTTTTTGAGCGGGATTGCGCAATACTTCATCCCCGATAAACACCAACGTGTCCAACCCGGCTCTTTCCGTGCGGAAGAACCCGGCATACCGGTTATTAATTCCATTCTCATCACTTACGAATGTAAAATGCGAAGCGTTGTATTGCGATGGAAAGCGGGCATTGCCATATTTCAGGTTACTTAACTGGGAGATCTGCTTGAACTCCGATTTGTTCCAATTGTCGATCAGGAAAATATTGAAATGTCTTCCCGGTAGTGAATCGTCACTGTTTGCCGCCATCGCTGAAGGACGATTACTGGCATATACGATCCCGGTTTTATTGGGAAAGGCTACAAAGGATGGATCCAAGTCATCATATACATCATCGGTGACCTGCTCAATAGTCTGTTTGTCGATCTTATAAACATAAATATCGCTCTGGCCGCTCCGGATCCCACTCATCAAGAGGGTGTTGGCATCGAGCATATATTTCATGTCCTGCACCTGGTCAAACATCTTGAGTTCCTGTTTCACCACTTTGATACGAGTCAGTATATCATAGACAAAAAGTTTTGTCTTGCCCTCTTCATTGTAAAGACAGGCCAGCCTTGTCCCTTTTCCATCCCAGGCGAGTATGGGGTAATTCGGATTCCTTTCTTCTTCCCGGGTGCGTGCGCCGAACTTGAGCAGTTCTTTGCGGTTCACAAAATTGTCCATCAACACCACCGTATACTTTCCCTGTTTGAATTCAACCAATGCATAAGTAAAACTGCGGGGGATAGGACTTGCATTGAATCTGAAATAATCTTTTTTGTCGATCACTTCACTCACCGATAACTGGCCCTTGGGGACATTCCGCCTGCCACGGATGTCCTTAAAATAAGCCTGGGGAACATCGAGCATGAAATCTTTCAGCAGGTTCTTGAATTTCTTCTTGCTGATCTTCAGCGAGGCATTATTCAGGTTGCGGTAGATCCTGGCGAGGTATAAAAAATAAGTTGTTTTGCTTTTCCCGTATTTATCGGCTATATATTTCCAGAAAGAATGCCCGGCCAGCAGGGGTTTTTCAAATGCAAACTGGTAAAAGTTATTATATTTTCCGGAAAGCATCGCGCCACGCAGGTCATCATCCAAAGTACTGCTCCAGTTTTCTGCAGCATATTCAATATAACCATCTGTGAGCCATTTCGGGAGATCCAACAGGGCCTGGTTGGCGGCAAATTCACCGAGATCATCTCCAAAAAGAACATTGGCTACCAGTATTTGGGCGATCCCCTGGCGGATCTGTTGGCGAAGGTGTTCGTGGTTACCATCGAAATAAATAACCATTTTGTTATTGACCAGTTTGGTCACGCCACCGGTATTCTGCCAGTCGATGCCCATCCCGATATTGGATTGCTGCATCTCATCAAAATTGTTGTAGATAACAATATTGGCGCGGCGTTGCAGGCCATATTCAACAAATTCTTCAATGCTGGGTAACTCAAGCTCTGCGATCTGGGCTACATATTTACCGAGTCCCAGTCCGTCCTGGCTGAAGTATGCATTAAAATTTTCTGTCTGGTAATATTTCCATTTGAATTGCTGGTATTGGATCCTGTTCTTACCAAATTCCACTGTATTTACCTGGGCATTCGAGGCGACTAAGAACATAATGCCTGCAAGCAAGGAGATTGCCTTCTTCATAGAATTGTTGCTGTTTCGTGTGTCAGATTGAATCGTCCATCCATGTCGTCCAACTTTGTCTCGGCTTAGCCTAGACTGGCGTAATTTCGGTTCCTTATAAAGGTCCCGCCCGGGTTAGGAGGGGGGAGTCCTCTAAAGTACAAAAAACGTTCATGTTAACCGTCAAGTCGTTTACATTTAACCCGGTTGAGGAAAATACTTATGTATTGTTTAACGAAAACAACCGGTGTTGCATTATTGACCCCGGCTGTTA
>DATINK010000127.1:0-6515 GCA_035474355.1 Chitinophagaceae bacterium
CGCCCACTGTATAATTGGCACCGATACAACTTTGCAGGAATTTTTCAGCATTTTCAGCAGAAGCATGCTTTCCACCTTCGGCTTTGAATGTGATCGGTTTATTATTTGGATCATTGGCAGTGAACAATGCTTCCACCCTGAAATTGCTGACGGGCGTAAAGGCGTTTATTTCTCTTTCTCTTTCTGCAATCAACTGCACCGCCACACTTTGCACTCTTCCCGCACTCAGGTTGTTTTTCATGCTCATCTTCCGCCATAATATGGGGCTGAGTTGAAAACCTACAATACGATCCAGGATCCGGCGGGCCTGCTGGGCATTCACGAGATTCATATCTAGTTTCCGCGGATTTTCAACCGCAGCCCGGATAGCCGGCTTAGTGATCTCATGAAACACGATCCGTTGAGTAGTCTTCGGATCCAATCCCAATACTTCACATAAATGCCAGCTGATGGCTTCCCCTTCCCGGTCCTCATCCGTCGCCAGCCATACCTTATCAGCTTTTTTAGCCATCTTCTTTAAATCATTGACAATCTTTTCTTTGTCAGCTGGAACTATATAGCTTGGCTTATAATTTTTCTCCAGGTCGATTCCCATTCCCGCTTTTTCAAGGTCACGGATATGGCCATAGCAGCTCCTGACCTCAAAATCAGATCCCAGGATCTTTTCGATCGTCTTCGCCTTTGCAGGGCTTTCCACTATTAAGAGGTTTTTCGCCATAATGATCACTCCATATTATATATACATCTGGGCTAAAGCTACCGGGGTTCCCGGAACCGGCCGTTATAGTCGCCTAAGCGATAAAACAGTCCGGCGATTGCTGCTGTCCTGGAAAACAGCGTTTAGCGGCCGCAAGTTAGAACAAGAATAATAATTTTTTTCTTAAAGATTTAATTACGCGGATAAATTGAACTTCTGTTTACGTTTAACTTAAACGGGAAATAAAAATTGCAAATAGCGTAAAAAAAAATCCGGAACAATGAGGAAAACACCAGAATCCGGCAGGATTTTCCGGATTTTTTATGTCACTCGGGGCTGAAATGGCAGAATACTCTTTTCATTTTTCCGTAGGAGCTGATAAAATATCCTTCAAAAACACCATTCATCTCATTATTCACCCAGTCATAAACTGAAACAGTGGATGGCTTGTCAGCAAAAAGTGAATAGGATCCATATTGCCAGAAATTCGAACGCTCACTCATTGTGTATTCTCCCTTCCCGTGAAAATTAGGCACATACACTTCAACCGTATATGGATATGCAAAGGCGCCTTCAGAAAATTTAGGTCCATATCCCGTTATATTCAGCGCATCGTGGTCTATAATAAATTCAGCTTTTTCTATCACTGCGGCTTCACCATCAATGGTCAGTTCCATTTTTAATTTTCCTTTTCCGTTCAGGAAGCCGGGGACGGTATTCTCCACATTCACATCCACCCATTTGAATCCAGCCCATTTTCCATAGAGGTCAGATACCAACAGCCCGATTCTTTGCTTATCGCCCGGAGGCAATTCGATGATCGTTCCCTTTACCAGCTTCTTATCGCCATACGTATTAAATACAGAATTAATGATCAGTTTATTCCCCGGGCTCCTAACTGTAACGGTTAGTGATCCTCCCAGCGGTACGGTGAACCCGTCTTCCAATGGCACGAATTCATCTTTATCATTGAGCGCGACGATCGTGTAATCAGGAAAAATGCCTTTGCCGATCGTTTTATTCTCCACTTCTTTCCAGTGTTCTGTTGCCGTAGTCCAGGAATTGACAGAAGATTTTGCGAAATAATAAGCATAAGGGTAATTTCTTTGGGCATCCCCGGCAAACCGGCCCGTGAGATAGGGTGCAAATACGCCGTTGATAGGATCATAACTGATATGTCGTTCCTCCCGGGGGAAATTCGGATCAACGACTAATAACTGGCCATCTTTAGTACCATAGACCAGTATCGCATGACTATCGTTATCTGTTTTGTTTTCAAAAATGATACATAGCTGGGGTTCATTAGTTACCATGATCGCATAGGTGAATGCCCAGAAAGCAGCCTGGTCATTCGATTGCCATTTCTTTATCCAGTTGTTTTGCGTTGACCAGGTCCATTCATTCTGAATGACTGAACAGAATGTATAAGCCAGGACATCGTCTTCCCAGATATCAGGCGTTTTTTCAATTCCATCGTTGTCATAAAGCCCAAATAAAGCAGGACTGCCCTTCAATTTTTTATTATGGTAATACCAGAGCATACCCATGGTTTGCCCGGAACAATGTCCCTCCGGTGCTATATAAGATCCCCAATTCGTGAATTGGAAATTATCCTGTTTTACCCGGAAGGGTGTAATATGATCCCCGCTCATCTGTTTGATATCAATACTCGATACAACCAATGAATAATAAGATATATCAGGATCAGCTTTGGCGCCGATGCCTGCAAGTCCGCCCAGGGAGGGACCTGAAAGATTTTGAGTCAGGATTTCGATATGTTCATTGTCTGACTTGCCGAATGCCAATCCTTCCAATTCACCTGTCTGAGCGTTGTAAAGAAAAGGCATGGCGAAATGTCCGGGAGGTAATTTGATCGGAACATTGATGGAGATGGCCCTATTTACAAAACCCAGGTTGCTTGAAATATTGATTAAAGGAGTGATGGGATTAAAATACGGAATGCCATTGGCACTCTCAATATTTGCATAAGATATTTGAATATCCTCATCATCCACAAATGAGTCAGCAGGTACATCAATGCTGAGTCCGTTCAGCGGATCGCCGGGTTTATCGACAACGATTCCCCCATTAATAGAAATAGTTTCATTTGCCAGCGACACATTTTTGCCGGTGATAATTTGTGCATGTTGATTGCCGCGGGATTTTCGTTTGCAATCCGGAAATACCAGGAGACAAACAAAGGAAAATAAAGCAATTGTATTTCTCATCGAGAAGGCTTTCGGCTTATTAAGTTACGAATATTAGAATTTCAGCCCTTTGACGTATTCCTTTAACAAGATCGCCCATTTACTGTATTCTTTTGCCGATGGGTGCAGCCCATCACCCGCAAGCAGGCCAGGATCTTTAGCCGCTTCCCGGGTTGATGGAGTGATATCGATATAGTGGACTTTATATTTTGATGTGATCTCCCGGTTAACCTGGTTATAAGCATTTATTTCTGCAGCTATTTTTTCCCTGTCCCTGCCTTCAGCAAAGGGACTAACTCCCCAATCGGGTATGGAAAGTACAATGACATGAGAAGTATCATTCCCTGCGAAACGAATCGCTTTTTTTAATAATTCTTCAAAGGCAGGCCGATACTCAGAAACTGGCCTTCCACGATACTGATCATTTACCCCGATCAGCAAACTGACCAGGTCATATACAGGAAGAAAAGGTTCTATCGATCCGGCATTGCGGATACCCGTTTCCAGTTCATCGGTTGTCCAGCCTGTTTTCGCAATGATACGTGGAGAATGAAATGTGATTTTATCCTCAGCAAGTAGCGTTACCAACTGGTTGGGAAAATTGCCTTTAAGCGGAAGGGATTCACCGATCGTATAAGAATCGCCGAGTGCCAGGTAGAAAAGTGATTTTTGTTTTTTCATATTAATCCCAACATCCTCAGAAAAGAGGAACATAAAGAAAATCAAAATTCCAGAAATGTATTTCGTTTTTCCCATTTTAAAGATGCCTGTCTTTTGTCCCCACCGTTAAAACGGTGGGCTTTATTGTTCATTTTAGCCCACGGTTTCAACCTTGGGAGTTAAATAATGAAATAAGTTACGGCTGAATCAGCCAAATAGTTTTATTGGGTTAGCTTTACAAATAGATTTAACTAAGGTTATGAAAATCGTGATCATTGGTTCGGGAAATGTAGCGGCCGTCCTGGGCCGCAAGTTCCGGGAAGCGGGGCACCAGATCCTGCAGGTTGCCGGCAGGAATGCCAAAGAAGCCAGCGCACTTGCTTATGAATGGGATACCGTCTCCACCAACTACCTCAGCGCGATCAACAGGAATGCAGACGTATATATTATCGCGGTTACTGACGATGCCATCCCCGATGTGATCAAAGATCTCAAATTACCCGGAAAAGTAGTGGCACATACTGCCGCCTCAGTCAAGGAAGACATTTTAAAAAATGTTTCATTGCATTACGGCGTTTTTTACCCGTTACAAAGCCTGCGGAAAGACATGCTCGATACTCCCGAGATCCCGGTTTTCTACGATGGGAATGATGAAGTGGCTAAAAATACACTGGCGACGCTGGCGCATACGATCGCAAAAGAAAAAGTGGCCATCGCCGGTGATGATACCCGCCTGAAACTACATGTGGCCGCTGTCTTTGTGAGCAATTTTCCCAATCACCTTTATGCACTTGCCGAACAATATTGCCGGAATGAAGGATTAGACTTCTCGCAACTCACCCCCCTTATTGAAGAAACCGCAAACAGGATAAGAACTGTTTCCCCTTTACAAGCCCAGACGGGACCCGCTTCACGAAACGATAAAGAAACAATCGAGAAACACCTGGCAATTCTTGCGCAGTATCCGGCTTTACAGCATGTCTATACTTTATTGACAGAAAGCATACAAAAGACTAAATAATAATCGACAACCGGTATGTTGCAACCTGGTTTGCATGATTCCCACCATTGAAATGGTGGGCTTTGTCAAAAAATTCAGCCCACGGTTTCAACCGTGGGAATTATACAACAAAAGCAGGCTGAATTCTTTTCCGGAACAAGTAAACAAATTGGTCGTTTTTCAGATACTTTTGCGCAGCAAAGAAAATGTATAAGATCAAGTTTAATTTTGAGCAAAAAGGCCTGGCGCCCGTCCTTATTGAAAATGTGGACTCGGGGCAGAGCCTGCTGGAAGTCGCCCTTATCAACGACATCGAATTGCACCATAATTGTGGTGGCGTTTGTGCCTGTACAACCTGCCATATTTATATAGAAAAGGGAATGGAACATATTGACGAGTTGGAAGACAGGGAAGAGGATTTTATTGACAGGGCCGTCAACCCCCGGTTGAATTCGCGGCTGGGCTGCCAGTCATTATTGCTGGAAGGGGATGGTGAAGTGGAAGCCACGATACCGGATCAGACGCAATTCCTGGGAGAATAGAGATTATAGATTAAAGATTAAAGATTATAGATTAAAGATTATAGATTTTAGGTTATGAATCAATTCGAGCCCCCGATACATTGGAACGATTATGAAGATATTGCCATGAAGTTATATGAACGCTTCGGGGATGAATTCAATGAGGGGAAGATATACCGCATCCGTTTCACTGACCTGCTGGATTGGGTATTGCAGATCCCCAATTTTACCGGGAAAAGAGAAGAAAGTAATGAAGGGCACCTGGAGATGATCCAGAGCAGTTGGGTGTATGAGTGGAGGGATAATCAGAAATAAGAAATAAGAAATAAGGAATGAGGAATGAGAAAGTACAGTAAGTAGGAACTATCAGTTTTCAGTTATCAACTATCAGTTTATTCATGAGTATTCTTGAACGTTTCAAAAAGATCAGGACATTCATATTTGATACCGATGGTGTGTTAACCGATAGCTCCGTACTCGTACTCGATGGGGGATTGCAGGCAAGAAGAATGCATATCAAAGATGGGTTTGCCCTGCAAATGGCGATCAAGAATGGTTATTCTGTCGTTGTTATATCAGGAGGGCTTTCGAACCAGGTTCATGAAAGACTGGAACGCTTAGGTGTTTCCGATGTGCATATGTCTGTAATGGATAAAAAAGAATTCGTCCTTAATCATATTAAAAAGAACAAGACAGATCCGGCTACCGTACTTTATATGGGCGATGATCTTCCCGATCTGCCTGCCATGAATGAGATTGGCCTGGCTTGCTGTCCCGCCGACGCGGTGAATGAGATCAGGGAACAGGTACAATATATATCACCACTCAATGGGGGCTGTGGCTGCGTGAGGGACGTTATCGAAAAAGTACTCAAATTGAACGACCATTGGCATTACCGCGTTGATGTAACACCGCAGTAACAAATCCCCAATCGTAAATCGTAAATTCCAGTTATCTTTCCACAAACTATCTTTCATGAGATTGACAGCGGCCTTTTTAAAAATGATCCGACTGCCTAATCTCTTTTTTATTGCCCTTTCCCAATGCCTTTTTCAATTTGCCATCTATCATCCATTGTATGGGAATGGAATACCCGCAAAGGATGGTATGCATTTCATTTTCCTGGTCCTGGCATCGCTTTGCATCGCGGCTGCGGGTTATATTATCAACGATTATTTTGATATCAATATCGATGAAGTCAATAAGCCCAACAGGATGGTGCTGGACAAGGTCATCCATCGCAGGTGGGCCATTGCCTGGCATTTTATGCTGAATTCCGCAGGGTTGATCTTCACTTTGCTGGCGCTTCCTTTCCTGGACAAATGGTATCTCGTCCTGGCCAATATTATTTGCATGGCCTTGCTTTGGTTTTATTCTACCAGTTTCAAAAGGCGTTTACTGATTGGGAATATCGTCATTTCCGTGTTGAC
>DATINK010000128.1:0-2631 GCA_035474355.1 Chitinophagaceae bacterium
TCAACATCGTCATCGTCGTCGTCGTCAGCGGCCACTTCACCCGTCAAAGCGGCTGTCGCCTCCGCACCGATGAAAGTGAAATCTGCCAAATCGGCTGCAGCCGCCTCATCACCCCGGGTCCGCCACCCCCACCGAATGTGAATTTTCCCAATTATAATAATGAAGAAAATCGTGGCAAAGAGCTGTTCTTTACTGTGGGATGTGCGGCCTGTCATGGAACTGAAACATTTACTGCGCCATTAGAAAAAAACAATGGCCTGGATATGGTAACAACAGACAGGGGATTCGGGGCTGTTACAAATAACACAAACCAGGACGGACTTTTCAAAGTTGGGTCATTAAGAAATGTAGAACTCACGGCTCCTTATATGCACGACGGAAGATTCAATACACTGGAAGAAGTCATCGAACATTATAGTACTGGTGTTAAAAACCATCCGAATCTTTCCCAGCAACTAAGGCTCCCCAATGGCAATCCAAGATTATTGAATCTTCCGCCTGCGGATAAAGCTGCATTGGTAGCATTTCTGAAAACACTTACAGACAATTCGGTTATTACGGATGTAAAGTTTTCCAATCCATTTAAATAATTCCCTCCGTTGAAATGGTAGGCTGTATTGGTTTTTACAAAGCCCACGGTTTCAACCGAGGGATTGAAAAACCGTGATTAAGGTTTAATTAATCTTGTTTTGTTTTTGAGACCTGAGCATGTCTGCGTAAGTACCTTTTTTAGCCAGGCTATTGACGGCTATTGCAATTCTCTTTGTGCGGGTGGGTTCTGTTTTAGCCGATTCGATCCATTTGGAATAATAGCGCTGATGCGATCCTGGCAAACTTGTAAAAAATGCTTTCGCGCGGGGTTCATCTGCCAGGCAATTCATAAAATCTTTGCTCAATTCATAAGGTTTGTCATCCACTTCCAGCTGAACATTCAACATCGCTCCTTTTCTTTTACCCATTCCTTTCCGCAGGGCAGCATTCAGGGGCATGATAAATTTTCCGCCTCCCATCGGCAGCAATGAAATACCCGCAATCCTGAATTGATCCAGCCTGCCTTTTACCCGGTAACCTTTTTTAATTCCCGGATTGAGTTTATCCGCTATATCCGCAGGTATTTCGAAATAGGTCCAGCCCGTTTTTTCGCCCTGCTTATCGAAGCGTTGGATCGTTACCTTGAATTTCACCATATCGGTATCTGAGCTTATCGAAGATCGAAATTAGGAAAGGTTAAAGAAATCTAAAATCTACTCATATCCTCCCCAAAGACTGTTACCGAACGTCTTTTACTTATTTTTGACGATTCTGGTACCAATGAACCACGCATGAATAAAAACTTTACAAAATCAATTCCAGTATTTACCGTCTTACTGATTGGATTGCTATCCTCAACGTTTTCACAAGCCCAGGAGTTGAATGTTACACTCAAGGTAATGAACCCGAAAAGAGATCCTGTCTCTTTTGCATCTATTACGCTGATCAACCGTGCCGACAGCAATCAAACCCGGCATAAAGCGGCCGATTCAACCGGCCTCGCCTATTTTAAACTGGCAAAAGGGCAATGGACGATCCGGATCTCTTCTGTGAATTACCAGTCCTTTGAAAAAACAGTGACCGTAAACGCAAACCAGACCTTCTTTAATTGCACCCTTGAATCCGGGGGCAAAACCATGGGTGAAGTGGTCGTAACCGCTCAGAAGCCATTGATGCGGCAGGAAGATGATAAAACGATCGTCGACCCTGAAAATCTTGCCGCGATGTCTACCAGTGGCTATGAAGTGATAGAAAAAACACCCGGGCTTTTTGTGGACCAGGATGGAAATATTTATATCAGCAGTCTTTCCCCGGCTTCCATACAAATTAACGGGCAGGACATGAAAATGAGTGCGGGCGATATGGCCAGTTTATTGAAAAGCCTGCCCCCTGCCGCCATTGCCAGGATTGAGATCGTACGCACTCCTTCTGCTAAATACGATGCCAGCAGCAGTGGTGGTATTGTCAATGTCGTTTTAAAGAAAGGATTTAAGATCGGGATGACAGGAAGCGTCAATACAGGATTGCAGCAAGGCAGGTATGGCAACCAGTTCGCAGGATTTAACCTGAACAATAATGACGGAAAAAGAAATTCATATATCAATCTGAATTACAGCCGGCGCAACACGTATGAAAAGATCGTTACAGATAGGATATTTGCGCCAGATTCGATGCTCAGCCAGGATGCTTTTACCAAATATCCTTCTGTTGTTTATTTTGCCGGCTATGGTTTGAATTATTCTGTTGGTAAAAAATGGGTCATTGATTTTTCAGGGAATATCAACCTGAATAAGTTTGACAATTTCACAGACAACAGGAGCGCGATCAAAAAAATCAGCAGTTCCCAGGTCCTGGCCGATAACCTGAACCATGTTAATAACCAGGGAAGCTCATTGGTCGTCGGGAATGGTGTTGAAGCGAAATTGAAAATAGATACGATCGGTTCTGAATGGTCCACGAATGTTTTTTTCTATTTCTCTCACAATACAGCTGACCAGGTTTTTACTACATTGTATTATACGCCTGCCTTTCCGGAAAGCGGTGGCGATGGCAACAGCGACAATAAACGAAAGTTCTTTTCCGCAAAATCAGACCTGAAGC
>DATINK010000129.1:0-9339 GCA_035474355.1 Chitinophagaceae bacterium
CTGATGGTCATTGTGGCCGTTATCAACCTGATCACCTGCCTGATCATCCTGGTACTCGAAAGGATACGCATGATCGGTGTGTTGAAATCACTGGGCGCCAGCGACTGGACCGTACAAAAGATATTTCTCCGGCATGCCGCCATCATTACCCTCACCGGTATCATCATCGGAACCATTGTAGCACTTGGATTACTGATACTCCAGCAAAAAACCGGGTTCCTCAAGCTGAAA
The DNA here is from genome assembly GCA_035474355.1 of Chitinophagaceae bacterium. Classification (GTDB taxonomy): domain Bacteria; phylum Bacteroidota; class Bacteroidia; order Chitinophagales; family Chitinophagaceae; genus DATINK01. The sequence goes on from DATINK010000129.1 coordinate 232, forward strand.
GAAGATGCTTATTATATGAGTACAGCCGCCGTAAAGATCATCTGGTGGCAGGTACTTTTGATTTGCGGAGGCACTTTAGTGATATGTTTCCTTGTTTTAATGATCCCTTCTGTATTAGTCCGTAAAGTTCAACCGGTCCGTGCAGTTCAATTTCGTTAATTCCGAAAATGCTAAAATGCTGATATGCTAATATGCTGACCAAACGATAGCATTTTAGCATTGACGCCTTTGTTGGTGTTTCCCGCAGGGAGTACCAACAACATTATATTAAATGCGATAAAATTATCCCGGCAGCTACCGCCGCATTCAACGACTCCCCCTTCCCTTTTCCCGGAATCGTGATCCTGAGAGTTGCTTTATTCATTATAGATGGAGATATTCCATTTGCTTCATTCCCGATGACAATGATTCCTTCACTTAATTTTTCAAGTTTAGAAACATCCTTCCCTTCCAGTGCCGCTGCATAAACCGGGACGTCTTTTAATGTATCCAACCATTCATCCAGGTCGCGATAGAATACTCTAACACGAGCAATACTGCCCATGGTAGCCTGTACGGTTTTGGGATTATAAATGTCAACTGAATCCAGGCTGCAAACAACCTGTTTCAAACCAAACCACTCAGCATTACGAACCAGTGTGCCCAGGTTACCCGGATCACGGATACCATCCAATGCAAGTACCCACTCTCCTTTTGTATCGATCTGTCCCGTTGGGTCAAATTGATTGACAATCGCCAATACTTCATGCGGTGTAGTGAGTTGGGATATTTTTTCTAATTCAATTTCAGTAATGGGCGTTATTGTAAGATTCGCTGGCAGGTGTTCATTCATTTTGATCCATGATCCCAATGCAAATATTTCTGCAATATGATCCGGATTTGCATCCAATAAGTCCTGGATGAGGCGGGGACCTTCTGCAATGAACTGTCCGGACTCTTCCCTGTATTTTTTCTGGCCTAAAGTTTGGATATATTTGACCTTAGTTTTAACAAGCATTGTAGTTCCTTTAATCGATTATGTTTTCCGGCAAGCCATTTTTCTCTGAAAGAACCACCCGGGTATTGATTGCCGGCCTGGTAAGCCTGAGCATTTTTTCCTGCAAATTGCCCGTAATAGTAAAGAAATACCCCCCGAATAAGCCTTTTGTTTTCCAGACAAATATCAGCGTTAATGGCAACTTTTCAAACGAAGACCGGGATGCACTTGCCAGCCGTCTGCGTGGTCAACTGGACGATAGTCTCCGTTCGAGAGCCGTTTCCAAGGTTTTATGGAGTGTGATGAAGAACCCGCCGGCCTATGACAGCAACAATGTAGAGAAATCCATTGTTTTCATGCGGGCCTTATTGAATTCGATGGGTTATTTCCGGGATACGATCACTTATAATGATACGACCAGGGTCGTACGCGGGGATCAATACCGCACCACGGTCAATTTCGATGTATGGCCGGGAAAAGTGGTTACCCTGGATTCGATCCGTTATAATATTGAAAACCCTGCCTTGCAGACATTGACAAAAAATTCATTGAATGAATCTTACCTGAAAAAAGGAGAACCCTTTGCAAAAGCAACGATCAGCGCTGAACTGGACAGGTTGGTGGATATCTACCGCAACAATGGATATATGCGCATGAGCCGGGATGAATTGCAGGGCGTATGGGATACATTGAATATGGCATTGTTGAATCCATCACTCGATCCTTTTGAACAGGTGAAATTGCTGGATTCGATCCGTAAAAGCAGGGAGGATCCCAAAGCCAACCTGGAGATCCGGTTAAAACCCGGTGCAGATCCAAATAAACAGGTCAAATATTTTATCGGCAACATAACCGTGTACCCGGATTACAGTGCAGACACGGTCGATCATCCCCGTAAAGAAGTGATGGTGGATGGACCCCGTGGCGTTAACGTGGTTTACTACCGCTATATCTTCAAGCCCAAAGTTTTTCCACCCAATATTTATTTTCACCGTGACAGCCTCTATAGCCAGCAGAAATACCTCAAGACTGTCAATCGTTTTAATGCCCTGGGCGCATGGCGGCTGACCAATATAGAACAGGTACCCAGGAAAGACAGCGATACCGCTGATTTCAATATCAGATTAACACCTGCCCGTAAATATTCATTTACCATCAGCTTTGAAGGAAGCCGGAACCAAAGCCTTGTTGCGGGTAATTTATTAGGCCTGGCTGTTAATACGGGTATACAGGATAGAAACTTAGGTAAATCACTTAACCAGGCGATCACCAATCTCCGCTATGGAATTGAAACAGGCCGGGATACGGTTACGAAAGTAAAATTTACACAGACCCGTCAATTGAGTTTCAGTCATACCATCTATTTTCCAAGACCCATTCCCTACCTGCGCATCATCCCGGAAAGATTCAAGGATAATTTCAGGACGCTTTTTTCTTTCAAGGCTGATCTTACGGAAAGAAGGGAACTCTATAATTTGAATACGATCAATGCATCCTGGGGATATGAATACCAGTGGAACGAGACGGCCTCAAGGAAAAAATTTGTGTCGATCCGCCTGCCCAATATTGCCTATTCATCTTTTACGTCCAAGCCGAAACTGGATACCATCTTTAAATACAATCCCTCTTTAAAAAATATTTTTACCGATGGATTTATTTCTTCCGCAAGCGCGGGTTATACGGTCACGGACGTCAAAAACAATGTGTTTAGCCTGTTCCGGGCCAACTTTGAAGGATCCGGGGTTTTAACAGGCGCGCTGCATGGAAAATTCCTGGATACAAATCTTTATCGCTTCATAAAGGTTGATCTTGAATTTGCCTGGAAAAGGCAGATCAATAAATCGGCGATCGCATTCCGGGTATTTGGCGGGGTGGGTTATGAACTGGAATCAACAGTAAATGAAAATAAACGAAACAACCTTCCCTTCTTCAAACAGTATTTTGCAGGCGGGCCGAATAGCATGCGTGCCTGGGGAGTAAGAAAACTCGGCCCGGGTTCTGTGGTAAAAAGTTTTGGAACTACGGGTGTGCCTGAGCGTTATGGCGATGTTCAACTCGAGGCGAATGTTGAATACAGGTTCCCGGTAGCCAATTTATCGGGTGTACTGCTCAACGGCGCTCTCTTCAGCGATATCGGGAATGTCTGGTTACTGAAGAAAAAAGCCGGTGCGCCGGAAGAAGTCTTCAACTTCAATCGACTCGGAAAGGACCTGGCCATTGATATTGGTGTTGGACTTCGCATCGATTTTAATTTCTTCGTGATCCGATTTGACTATGCCTATAAAGTCAAGGACCCCAGTCCCGACCCCGCCAATGCAGCTCTTCAGAATAAATGGTTTGGGTATAAATGGAGGGATGGAGATAAGATACAGTTGGGGATCGGTTATCCGTTCATTTTATAATCTTTTCTGCAAACTGTTCAATGGTTAAAGCATCCTTCAAATAAAAATCTCCGATCCTTGTCCTGCATAGTGCAGATAAATATCCCCCGCATCCCAACGCTTCTCCAAAATCGTTCGCAAGGCTTCGGATATAAGTGCCGGTTGTACAAACAACCCTGAAATTCACTACAGGCATATTGATCGAAGTGATCTCAAATTCATTGATCGTGATCTTCCTGGGTTCGGGTCTTTGTTCTATACCCTTCCTGGCAAGTTCATAAGATCGTTTACCATCTACCTTAATGGCCGAATGTGCCGGGGGAGATTGCATGATTTCACCAATAAACATGGCCCTGGCATTATTAATATCCTGTTCCGTTATTGAGTCAGTTGGTCTTTGATCCTGCGGTTCACTTTCAAGATCATAAGTGGGTGTAGTGGCTCCCAAAGTGACAGACCCGGTATATTCTTTTTCCTGTGACATGTAATTATTGATATTCTTTGTAAACTTTCCGGTGCAAATGATAAGCAATCCGGTTGCGAGGGGATCGAGTGTGCCGGCATGTCCAACTTTTTTTGCTTTGCAGAGATGGCGGATCTTATTTACAACATCAAAGGAAGTCCATTCGATGGGTTTATTGATCAATAATAGCTGGCCTTCATCAAAGATGTTATTGGGTTTGTTTTCCATCCTGGCAAAGATAGCTTCCAGAGATTGGGTTTCTCTGTGGTTCTCTAAATAGACATCCTGGTCTTCAACTCCAGGTACTTATTAACAGTATTAATAGTGAGATTCTCCGGCGTAGTAAGGATAGAGAGAATCCCATTCTTTTGAAGTTCTTTAACCATCAATCTTTTTTCAAACGCAAATTTTTCAGCGATGGTTTTGATATAGATGCCTTCCAGGCTGGAAGCTTTCTTTTCAATAACAGATTTTAATTCTGTATTCTCAAAGAACACGACCAGCAATAAATGGTAATGTGCGATCTTTTTGAGTGCCGCCATTTCCCGCTGTAGGCTTTCGAGGGATTCAAAATTGGTAAAAAGCACCACCAGGCTTCTCGTCGTGATCTTATTCCGGATCGCAGAAAATAATTTCTCAAAATCGGATTCTAAAAATTGGGTCTGCTGCTTGTAAAGCGTTTCCAGCACAATATTCATTTGTGTGGGTTTCTTATCGGCGACCAGGAAATTATCCAGGTTCTTTTCAAAAGTGATGATACCGGCCCTGTCCTGTTTTACCAATGCCACATTGGCCAGCACCAGTGCCGCATTGATGGCATGATCCAGCAAAGTCATTCCATTGAAAGGCATTTTCATCACCCTGCCTTTGTTGATGGCACAGTAGATCTGCTGGCTGCGTTCATCTGTATAATTATTGACCATCAAACCATCTTTCCGCGCCGTGGCTTTCCAGTTGATCGTTCTGTAATCGTCTCCCCGCACGTATTCCTTGATCTGTTCGAATTCCATGCTATGCCCGATCCTGCGGATCCTTTTCACACCCAACTGTGCCAGTCGATTACTCACTGCAAGTAATTGATAGCGGCGCATCTGGATATAGGAAGGATATACTTTCACGATTTCTGTAGCCGGGAAAATATAACGGCGCTTGACTAATTGCAGCGGCCCATGGGCGAATGCATTGATATCCCTGAATTCATATTCACCGCGGGATAAGGGCTGAAGGGAATATTCCAATTCTCCCTTAGCATTGCCGGCAAGCCTCATTTTTTTCAGCCATGTCCTTTCCTGGAATTGTACAGGCATTTCATCGATCACACTTACCCGGAGCGGGAAGCGGTAATTGTTTTTCAGGTTGATCAGCACTTTGTTCTGATCCCCGATGCTGAAGCGGTCAGTTGTTATTCTTTCTGCCCCGAGTCCCCTTCTCAAACTGTATAAGATCAGGGCATCCGCTAAAAGTGCAATGCCCAGTAATAAAAGCATGATCCCCCCAAAACGAAACAGGAAGGGAAAGAAATAACTCATCACATACACCACGGCTGCCATCCCCGCGATATAATAAACTATGCTGTTTAAATAAAATGACTTAACCAATGATAAAACTTCTTTTAATCTTTAATCTTTCATCTGTAATCTATAATCTCCTCACCTGGGAACATCAAGCCCCTGTATGATCTGTTTGATCACTTCTTCTTCGGTAACTCCTTCCATCTCTTTATCCGGCGCCAGGATGATCCGGTGACGGATCACGGGTATAACGACCTCCAGGATATCTTCAGGCGTCACAAAGTCACGGCCATGCATAGCTGCAATGGCTTTAGACGCATTCATCACCGCTAAGGAAGCCCTGGGTGAAGCCCCGAGATAGATCGATTTGTGGTTCCGGGTCTGGTTGACCAGTCTTGCGATGAATTGCAATAATTTTTCTTCAATGATCAATGTCTTGATCTGTTTTTTTAATGTGGTCACCTGTTCCCCGGTTAAAGCCGGCTTGATCATATCCATGGGAAGCGTATTGCCTAAATGATGAAACTGGTTCAGCATAGTCAGCTCTTCAGACTCTGATGGGTAAGGCACGACGATCTTAAATAAGAAACGATCCAGTTGTGCTTCCGGCAATCGATAAGTTCCCTCCTGCTCTACCGGGTTTTGCGTAGCCAGCACCATGAACGGAGTAGCCATAGGATATGATTTACCATCCACCGTCGCTTGCCTTTCTTCCATTACTTCCAGCAAGGCAGATTGTGTTTTGGCGGGCGCGCGGTTGATCTCATCCACCAGGATGATATTGCTGAATACAGGGCCCTTCCTGAATTCAAAAGCTCCATCTTTGGGATGAAAGACCGGTGTCCCTAATACATCGGATGGCATCAGGTCGGGTGTAAACTGTATCCTTGAAAAGCCGGCGTCGACACTTTTGGCTACGAGTTTTGCCGTTAAGGTTTTAGCTACTCCGGGTACTCCTTCAATCAGTACATGACCATCAGCAAGCAGGGCGGCAATGATCAGTTTGACCATTTCATCCTGTCCCACAATGACCTTCCTGATCTCGTTCCGGATAGCCAGCACCGCCTGGTTAAGCGCTGTGAGGTCCGTTCTTTGTTGAAAAATCGTTTCTTCCATGTTCGGTTGGTTATGCTGTTTTATAAAAAGATTCTAATTGACGATGGAAATCTGAAAGCTCAGCAGCTGTGACCGAAGATGCATCATCAGCATACCGGATAAAGGTAACAATGCTCTTGATGGCCGGTTCTTCGATCCCGGATTTGAACCCGAGATTCTTTACAAAATTATCATTGAGTTCACCGGTTGCCAGTTTGTACCGGTTACGCACATGTTCGAGGAAATAAGCGCCCATTTTCCGGGCCAGGTTCTTATGATCGCCCTTGTCAAAATACAGGCGGCCGATGGTCTTCACAAAATCCAAAGAATCATTCCTGGGTTTTGCCACCACCGGTATATATTTCTGTTTCCTGCGCATTTCAAGCAATACATACATAATGATGGTAAAAAGTGCAGTCAGGAATGCCGCCAGGAAAGAAGGATAACTCAGGAATTTCGTCAGCCATTTTTTTCCCTGCGAGGGTCGTGATTCAGAAAATCTTTTACGTAAATAATATTCATCCCAAATGATCCTGTCGGCTTTGGCATTCATCATGGACAAGGCCTGCTCATAGTACTGGATATTATTTTTATGCAGGAGGAAAAAATTGCTGAATGCCAGGGGTGCGAGTTGCAAATAAAAATGACCTTTCCCCGCACGCAATCTTATAAAATTGGGCCGGCCCCGGTCATCTTTTCCCAATACATCGGTGGTGATACTGTCGATCCGGTGAAACCAGGCTGCCATTCTTTTCCCGGGATATGAAAAATAATCTTCGGAATGGAAATAAGGTTTTTTCAATGCCACACTCAGGGTATCCGGTAACGCCGATGAGATGAAATCGAAACCCAGGTTCAGGTAAGAACTCGTTCCGCACCGAAGCATTTCATCAGCCTTGTCGGAAATGCCCATGGCACTCACGAAAACATCGTTCCCGTTCTCTACGAACGAGATCAATTCCTTCATTTCTTCCTCATCTGCCCCAAAATATGCGGTGATACAAATAAAAGCCTGGTTCTTGCCGGCTATGTATACCGAATCCCAATATCCGGGAGCACTAAGATTGGGATAGATGGCCGCGTCGGGAAAAAGATAGGGCAGGTTGCGGTAGGCGACATAAGTTCCATAAGGGATCTTATCCGGTTTGCGCAGCGTGATCTTTTCATTCATTTTCTTCCTGCTGTTCATCGTAAATAACAAAATGATGATCGCAACTCCTAACAGCACACCCAGGATATATGGCGCAAATCTTTTCACCTGCCTTCAATTTGGTTTTCGAAATGATCAAAATCCTTGCGGATCCTTCCATAGATATCTTCATTGATATCAAAGAGTCCATACCAGCTGTATTCATAATTACGGGTGATCCTGAAGAATTCTGTATAATAATTAGTGGATTGTAATTGCAGGAGATAATCCAGGTTGGTCCGCTCCTGCTTATACTCGATCACATTCTTGTCGGATAGTTTTTTAAGTGTCCTGAGGAACATCAAACGGATGGCCAGGCGGAAATTTCCTTCCCGGACCGCTTTATCGATCTCTTTCTGGTAATTGATCTCAAAAATATTTTCGGTAATGCCGATGTCTTCGTCATTTAAAATGGATCCTCTTTTTTTCCGGAACAATCCCACCTGGCTTCCGGAAAGGTAGACCATCAGGAAAGCCGCAAATCCCCCGATGATCACTATCCATAATAATACCTGGAACCAGGCTCTTCCGAAGATGGAACCCCGTGACTTTGTTTTTTGATTTTCTCTGTTCAATTCAAGGTCTGCATACCAGAAGTCTTTGTCCCCCTTCATTTTTTTGATACGGTCAGCAGGAACCTGGCGCAATTGAACTGTGTCATCATCTTCACTGTACTCATCCCGATGCCAAAAATGTTTTACTTCTACTTCGTCCTCTTCCTCTTTTAATGTATCCACGGATTGGTACATGAGTGTGCTATCAGGTTCGTCTTCGTCGTCCTGGGCCATGGCGGGAATCGATAAAAGAGAAGAAAACACGAATGCCATGATCAAAAAGCACGGGATCCTTACACCATATATATTATACCGGGCTGCCACTACACTTCCTCCTCGTTTAATTGAAGCGCCAGTCTTCGCGTCAGCCGGATCGGGTAGATGATAAAATACCAGATCACAAATACTACGGAGAGTGCAAAAATGATCGTGGTCAGGATGGAGATATCATTATAAAGTCGGGTGATAAAACCTTCAAAAAAAGCAGCCAGTCCCAATACCGGGACCAGTCCTACCATCAATTTCACTCCATCTTTAGCTCCCTGTTTAAATGAATCCAGGCGTTTGATCGTTCCCGGAAATAAAAAACTTTTCCCAAGGACCACGCCTGCGGCGCCTGCGATAATAAAAGAAGTGAGTTCCAGGGTGCCATGCACAAACACCACCAGGAAAAAATCCAACCCAAAACCTTTGGATGCGAAATACTGGTCGAACACACCTACCATGGCCGCATTTTCAGAAAGAATATATACGCTGGGAACGCCGCAAAAAATACCGGATGCGAATGTCAGGAAAGCCACTTTAATGTTATGGATCATCAGGGATATCCAACTGAATATGGGTTCGCCCTGTTCAAAAACGCCAAAAGGATTCCCATTGTCGATATTACGCTGGGTCTTGTCTACATAATCGTCTCCGTAGATATCACGGGGCACCGAG
>DATINK010000130.1:0-2146 GCA_035474355.1 Chitinophagaceae bacterium
TCAGGATCATAAAAAAAATGATTTAATAAATGAATATTAAATCATCAAGTCTTGTGCCGTAAAACAGTTGAGTCTACTTATTGTAGATCGCCTTTGTTGTCGTTTCTCCCCTGGAAGATGTGGAATTAGTAACGATCGAAAGAGATCCATCTTTCAGCGACCAGGTTTCAGTTCCCTTGATCTCTGAGGTTTGGCCATCTCTCTCAAAAGTGATGAGATAGGAGATGGTAAGCGTTTGACCATCATCCGACCATTTTGCTGATGATTTTTTGGGAGAGTTGCCGAAAACCGTTGATTCGGTTTCTTTTCCATCAAACGTAAGTGTTTCGGTAGTTGTCGCGTCACCTCCCTGGAAGGAAGGAGCTGTTTTTGCGATCGTAATTGCGTCGTCTTTTTGATCCACCTTGATCGTGTGGGCAGCGAAGCGGCCGAAATTGCCTAATTCACTTTTTGCTTCATTCAATTTCCACTCACCGCCGAAATTGGCGTGATCGACAACTTTCGTAAATGACATACTCATCAAAGTCACAGCCGCGAGTACCGGTATAGATTGCCAAATGTTCTTTTTCATGATTTTTTGTTTTAAAAATTTGGGTATAAAAGTAGGGATTAGATGCCAAATGAGGGGATGTCGTTGCAAGGCTTCATTGAAATTGACCTCTATCATGTATTTTTATATGTATCAATCCATTTCAAATGAAGCTTTTATCTATCCTGTTTATAGCTGTCAGTCTTGGCTTTTGCTCCAATCCCCACTACCAGGCAGGAAAGCCAACAGATGAGGGAGGTAAAATCAGGACGGGCGCCGATCAGACTGAAAAATACCTGCCTTACCTCAAGGGTAAAAGGATCGCCATCCTGGCCAACCCCACTTCGATCATTGGAAAAACACATTTGGTGGACAGCCTGCAGTCATTGGGAGTTCATATTGTAAAAGTCTTTGGGCCGGAACATGGTTTTCGGGGAAATGCCAGTGCAGGCGCAAAAGTGGCGGATGAGATCGATTCGGCAACCCGCATACCCATTATATCTCTATATGGTGCAAAGAACAAACCCAGTAAAGAGGACCTTGCTGACGTAGACCTGCTGATCTATGACTTACAGGATGTGGGTTGCCGGTTTTATACCAATATCAATGCGCTTGCGAGATTGATGGAAGCCTGTGCTGAGAATGGGAAAGAATTATTGATCCTGGACCGGCCCAACCCCAATGCTTATTTGGTGGATGGACCCGTACTGGATATGAAACTAAAATCAGGCATCGGTATGTTTCCTATTCCGATCTCGCATGGATTGACGATCGGGGAATTTGCACAAATGCTGAATGGGGAAGGGTGGCTGACGAACCAGGTAAAATGTAATATCCGGATCATTCAGGTGGCAAATTATGGTCATGATATGCCTTATACACTCCCGGTAAAGCCATCTCCCAATCTGAATACACAACAGTCTGTGATGCTCTATCCTTCCACTTGTTTGTTTGAAGGCACTTATCTCAATCATGGCAGAGGCACTTATTTTCCATTTACAGTGTTAGGTAGCCCCGAGTTGAAGGATAAATATTCCTTTAGCTTCACGCCGGTAGGTATTCCGGGCATGGCAGAAACTCCCTTGCATATGGACCAGGTATGTTATGGCCTGGACTTAAGGAAATACGATATAGAACTTTTGCGGAAAAGCAAACAGATCAATATCCAATGGATGATCGAATTGTATAATGCTTATCCTTTTAAAGAAAAATTCTTTGATTCCAAACTGAGCAAGCAGATGGGAAATATTGATAAGCTCTCAGGAACCACACAATTTAAGGAGCAGATCATCACCGGGAAATCAGAAAAAGAGATCCGGGAAAGCTGGGAGCCAGCTTTATCGGAGTTTAAGGTAATGAGAAAGAAGTATTTGCTATACCCCTGATATGTAATTAACCTATTGGCTGCATCCTGAAAAAAACGCTTTATATGAAGTGGCTGATTGGCTGTTTACTATGCTGGAGTTCTGCATCGGCACAGGGCTCTTATTCCTTTAAAGACAGCTCCATCATTAAGGAGATCTACCTGCCCTCCTCACAGCCATTTGATACGGCACATGCCTATCATTGGGTAAACGACGCCTACATTTATATCAGCAGTGATAATGAACTTTACAC
>DATINK010000131.1:0-3832 GCA_035474355.1 Chitinophagaceae bacterium
GATGGAAAAGAGTTTTCGGAAAAACGTGAATAAAGAGTTGGGGGAATTATTGATCATGGCGGGAGCAGGAGATATTGATTCGTTGGTTGAACCCATTAAGAATATTTTAAAAGACATATAAATTGAAAGCAGGAACGACCATTAGAAAATTTTTATTTATCGGGCTTTGGCTCGTGATCGGGGGGGGTATGCTCACACTCTTATTGGCAGCGATGGGTAAGAAAAAAAGAGAACGCTGCCAGGATTACAGCATCCTGCTGAAGTCGGATCAGAAAAATTTCTTTATCGACAAGCAGGATATTCAGCAGATGCTGGTGGCGAATGCAGGGGGGACGATCAGGGGACAGTCGCTTTCAACCATTAATCTTCGCCGCCTGGAGCAGCTACTGGAAGAAAATGAATGGATAAGGGATGCAGAACTTTATTTCGATAACCAGGATATCCTGCATGTCAATATTTATGAAAGAGAACCCGTGGCCAGGATATTTAATAATAATGGCATGTCATTTTATATCGATAGTGCCTGCAGGAAACTGCCCCTGTCAGATAAGTGCAGCGCAAGGGTACCCGTCTTTACAGGGTTTCCCTCAAAAAATATTATCACCGCTAAGGATAGCATCTTACTAAGTGATATCAGTTCAATGGCACGTTTCATTCTGCATGACGTGTTCTGGATGGCCCAGGTATCCGAGGTGGATATTACGCCGGAACGAAATTTCGAAATGATCCCCGTCATTGGCAATCATGTAGTGAAACTGGGGAATGCTGAAAATATCACTGCAAAATTCCACCGGCTGTTTGTGTTTTATCAACAGGTATTGAGCAAGACTGGTTTTGATAAATACAAATGGATCGATGTGCAATTCCAGGGACAGGTGGTTGCCAGCAAACAGAGCCCCCTGAACCGATTTGATTCAGTTCAATTGCGTAAGAATGTTGAAAAATTATTGAGACAACCGGACGACGAAAGAAGCATCACACCTGCTCTCAATACAGGTGTAAAAACCCCCGATCCCAACCCTGTGAAATCTTTTTTAAAAAAATCAACTCAACATACACCGAAGGCAGTAATGCCGGGCAAAACCGGATGAAGAACAAAAATGTAAACAACTAAAAAATTGCATACTATGAACAACGAACAACCTATTATTGTCGGTCTCGACATAGGAACCACCAAGATTGCGGTCATTGCCGGCCGCAAAAATGAATTCGGGAAGCTGGAGATCCTTGGTTTCGGACAGGCGCCTTCCAATGGCGTCAAGCATGGCCAGGTGCTGAATATTGATGAAACGATCAAAGCGATCAAGACAGCGCTTTCGAATTGTTATGCTTCCAACCCCAACCTGGAAGTCAAAGAAGTGTATGTGGGGATCGCCGGTCACCACATCAAGAGCCTTCAAACGCGCGGGGATATCGTGAGGCAGCGTACGGAAGAGGAGATCACGCAGAAGGAGATCGATCAATTGATCGACGATCAATACAAAACTTATATTCCTGCCGGAGACCAGATCATCGACGTCATTCCACAGGAATTCACAGTGGATAATTTCCAGAATATCCCCAACCCCATCGGTTATGGTGGCGTGAAGATCGGCGCCAACTTCCATATCATCACCGGGGATAAGAATGCGATCAAGAATATCAATCGCAGTGTGGAGAAAGCCCTGCTGCATACAAAAGACCTGGTGTTGCAGCCATTGGCTTCTTCTTCAGCCGTCATGGGACAGGAAGACCTGGAAGCGGGAGTAGCCATCGTGGATATCGGCGGTGGTACTACGGACCTGGCCGTCTTCTATGAAGGAATTCTCAAACACACTGCAGTCATTCCATTTGCGGGTGAGAACATTACCAACGACATTAAAACCGGCTTGGGTGTTTTGAAAACACAGGCTGAACAAATGAAAGTTCAGTTTGGCAGCGCGCTCGCCAATGAAGCAAAAACAAATGCCTACATCACGATCCCGGGTTTGAGAGGGATGCCCGCCAAAGAGATCAGCGTAAAGAATCTTGCGAATATCATACAGGCACGTATGAGTGAGATCATGGACTTTGTCACTTATCATCTGAAGCAAGTCGGCCTGGATAATCGCATGCTGAACGGAGGTATCATTCTTACGGGTGGAGGCTCCCAGTTGAGGCACCTGATCCAATTGACAGAATATGTAACGGGTTTACCGGCAAGGATCGGTTTCCCCAATGAACACCTGGCAGCCGGGCATATTGAAGAATTGGCGAAGCCAACTTATTCAACCTGTATCGGGCTTATCCTGAAAGGGTATGATGATTACGAACATAACCGTAAGGATTTTGAAAAAGAATACAAGAAAGTGGAAGTGCCGGAAGGATTAAAACAAAACGGTATGGAAGCTGAACTGGAAGTCGAAGAACAGGCGGTGAGTGAAAAGGAAATGAAAAAAAGGAAAAACCTCACCGGGTTCTGGGGCAAGTTCAAAGACAGGATCATTGATCTGTTTAAAGAAGAAGAAGATAAACATCTTTAACCCCCCGACCCCCTAAAGGGGGGAATTGGATGAATCATCATGATTTGAAAAAATATTTTATAAGTGTATAAGAAAAACGAATAATTAATTATTAAACATCTCCTGTTTCCCCCCTTTAGGGGGGCAGGGGGGTAAAATCAATTACTATGATACATTTTGATCTGCCAAAAGAAAAATCGTCGATCCTGAAAGTGATCGGGGTAGGTGGTGGTGGTGGCAATGCGGTGAACTATATGTTCAACCAGCAGATTGACGGTGTCAACTTTATTATCTGCAATACCGACGCCCAGGCGCTCTCGAGCAGTCGTATACCCAACCGGGTTCAACTCGGGCCCCACCTGACACAGGGATTGGGAAGCCGGCGCGAATCCCGAGATCGGGAGGCAGGCAACGGAAGAATCGCTTGAAGAGATCAAACGGATCCTTGAAGTGAATACAAAAATGGCATTCATTACAGCCGGCATGGGTGGTGGCACCGGTACCGGTGGAACACCTATCATTGCCAAGATCTGCAAGGACCTGGGCATATTAACGGTTGGTATTGTTACAACGCCATTTGCCTATGAAGGAAAAAAACGGCAGCAGCAAGCCGAAGAGGGGATCAAGACATTAAAACAATATGTCGATACCCTGCTCGTGATCAGCAATGACAAATTGCGTCACCAGTTTGGCAACCTGAAAATGCGGGAAGCATTTGAAAAAGCTGATAATGTACTGGCCACCGCAGCGAAATGTATCACCGATGTGATCAATTCCACGGGGCAGATCAATGTTGACTTCGCGGATGTATGTACCGTGATGCGTAATGGCGGTGTGGCCATTTTGGGTAATGCTTCAGCGGAAGGGGAAAACAGGGCACAGATCGCCATTGAAGAAGCCATGAATTCGCCACTATTGAATGACAGTGATATCCGCGGTGCAAAATGGATACTCATCAATATCAATTCTGCAGAAGGAGAGCATGAATTCTCCATGGATGAGGTGGAAGTGATCCAGAATTACCTGTTGAACCAGGCGGGTGAGAATACCGACGTCGTTTTAGGAATGGGGTATGATAATTCATTGGGAAATAAATTGGGCATTACACTCATTGCGACCGGCTTTTCACATAAAGATCCATTTGCTCCTTTAATTCCTAAAAAGGATGAAACGAAAAAAGAAGATAAGATCGTGATGATGCTTGGCCAGGTTGCCGAAGAGAAACCTGTGCCTGTCCTGAAGAAAGAAGAGACTGCAACACCTGTTGCAACCATTGTTAAACCCATGCTGCCGGTAGAAAATAATTTAACACCCACATTGGTGGAAGAGTTACCTATCGATACAGCACCGGT
>DATINK010000132.1:0-11175 GCA_035474355.1 Chitinophagaceae bacterium
GCCGTGGCAATGGCGGCGATCGCTCCAAAACTATTTCTTACCGGTCCTGTCGGATCAGTTCCATGTCCGTTTACAACGATATCGCCATTCGCCTGCACTTCCACTTTACCGGGGATAGCATTATCCCGGGTCCAGGAAAGTAACCCACCCCAAATGTCATATAGCGTACCCGATTGCGAATATTCATCGAACAGGGGTTCGGTTGTATTGGCGTTAACGGTTACCGCACCCATAATGGATACAACTTTAATATTGGGGCGGTTCAATGACTGGTCGCCACCATGTCCGTGTGCATAGGATTTCACCAAACCAGAAATTGTGATATCTCCATTATTACAGCTGCCACCGCAGGTATATAAGGTCAGCAGGTTGCCACCCATATCCACACCCAATACCTGTACGACGCCGCTGCCGCCTATATTGATATTACCGCATTTGCTATACAGCGTCAATGCGCCCGGCAAACCATTGGTTCCGGTTACTTCATTGCGAACTTCTCCATTGATCGTTATATGTCCATTTGTTTCAATGATGATATCGCCGGCTTTCTGGTTCTTTGAACTCACGATGATCTTTCCGCCGGCCTGTACTTCCACTTCACAATCCGAGAGAATTTTGATACCCGGTGAAACCTGGTTGTTTGTGTTAGCGGGGACGTTGGTAACCGAGATCGTAGCTCCGTTGGTCACCAAAAGTTTATTTCCATGCAGATCAAAGATCGCTTTCCACAGGTCCGGTGTAGCGCCAGAGATATCATAACTAAAAAAAGGTGCGAGGTCAGGGTCACCTGAGTAAACAGGTACAGCTCCATTGAAATTGACCGTTACATTCTGGTCAACGATCACGGTGCCGGTGCAGGAGATGCAGGTACATTGTGCCTGGAGCTTTGCTGCGGAGAAGAAAAGAATACCGAAAATGAGGAAGGGTAGAGTTCGTGTTTTCATAAGCGATTTTTAGTTTTATTCAAGCATAAACGTATCCTTTTTAAAAGGTAAATGAAATAGTATAAATTCATCCATTCACAAGTAAAGTTCCTAGTGAAAATGGCATTGCATTCAAGTTTTTAAATATGTACCCGGCTTCTGTACTACTATGATCGTCCCTTGCGTCGCACTCTTGTGCTTTGGGTAATTCTATTCGGCATTTTGGAAGCTCACTATTATACAGATACCACATTGAAACCGGGAAGCAAGCACGAAACGTTCCTACGGAACGTGTTTCTTTAATTCGAACATTCATGTTACCCACGAGTTGTCCCTACGGGACAATTTTTTGGACCGATAAAATGAATGGATGTGTCCCAGCATAAATATGTCATTCGCGAATTATCCCTCCCGGTTAATTGAATGCATGTGTTCCAGAGGAAATGCCACATGCTCCTCAAGCACAAATTATTCATCCCACGTGATTGAACGGATGTGTTCCAGCATAAATATGTCATTTGCGAATTGCCCCTTCGACTGATTGAATGAATATGTTCCAGGGGAAAATGTTACATGCTCCTCAAGCACAAATTATTGATCCCACGTGATTGAACGGATGTGTTCCAGCGGAAATGGCACATGCTCCTCAAGCACAAATTATTGATCCCACGTGATTGAACGGATGTGTTCCAGCGGAACACATCGTGGGTAGAAAGCATGAATATAAAGCCACCAGCGTCCCGTAGGGACGCCTCGTGCTTCGCGAGCATTTCGTTTTACCGATATTCAACCCCTTTGGGGTTGTGGGATATGTTTTTGCATTCCTCCTCACCGGATTTCATCCCTCACCGGATTTCATCCGGTGTTATTGTGTTTAACCCCTTCGGGGTTAGAATGATCTGAATCCCGAAGGGATTCAATACAATAGGATTGATGTGTTTTGCAAGCCGCCAAACCACGAAGTGGTTTAATTCTTCCCTCTCGCAACGGCGCAAAGAATTCTTTATTCAGGATCGAAAATGCTGAGTAGCGAACCGAACGTACAAGAGTGCGACGCAACAGCCGATCATAGTAGCAATGCAGCCGGGCCACCCCACCCTACCCCCTGCCCCCTAAAGGGGGTAATTCTATTGCTTTCAAAAGGAGGATGAGATTTCCCATCCAGGGTGTAAATAGTTCCACAGTAATGTCATTTTTCGATTTGCCTTCCCTTTAAATCGGGGAGGTACAGGATTTGCTGTATTTCAGTGAGGGGCAAAGATTCTTTTGCAAAAAACGAATTCTTGGGTACGGTATGATAACGGGACAGGGGTTGTGAAAATGAAATTGAAAAACAGAACCCCGTAAAAAGGTCTGTCGGGAGCGGCGGACCTTTTCTCATTTAATAGCATGAAAATCAATGATGTTACAGGAATATTGAGTCGGGAAACCAGGGAGGCAATATGAATTTTTTTGGCAATAAGTAAGGGAAAATTCCGTTATTTTGTACTGATTTGGTGTTCTGTACAGTTTCACAAGTCCTGAACGTTTCTCATAATCCTGTGAATGTTCATTGGTTACTGTTTACTGTTAGCACTTATTTGTAGTTTAAAAATTTCCAAAAAAATGAACATTTACGTAGGAAACCTTAGTTGGAACCTGAAAGACCAGGACCTTTCCAATCTTTTCGCCTCTTATGGTGAAGTTGTATCAGCCAAGATCGTTACTGACAAATTTACAAACCGCAGCAAAGGCTTTGGTTTTGTTGAAATGTCAAATGACGAAAATGCCCAGGCAGCTATCGCAGCTTTGAACGGCTCCGAAGTTGATGGCCGTAACATTGTAGTTAACGAAAGTCGTCCGAAACCCGAAGGTGGTGGAAGCGGCGGCGGCGGTGGCTTCAAGAAAAGAAGCTTCGGCGGCGGCGGCGGTGGCGGCGGCTATAAAAAAGGCGGCGGCGGTGGCGGCTACAACAAAGGCGGTGGCGGTGGTTACAACCGTGATCGTGGTAGCGGCGGATTCAATGGAGATTATTAATCATTGATCAATACG
Source organism: Chitinophagaceae bacterium (assembly GCA_035474355.1). Classification (GTDB taxonomy): domain Bacteria; phylum Bacteroidota; class Bacteroidia; order Chitinophagales; family Chitinophagaceae; genus DATINK01. Next base: position 2,955 of record DATINK010000132.1, read on the forward strand.
CGACGAAATTTAAAGTCCCGCAATTGCGGGACTTTTTTATTACTTCCTAACCCCCTAGCCCCCTAAAGGGGGTAATCATTTATCTATTCATGAAAAGTATCCGTATTCCCCCCTTTAGGGGGTTGGGGGGTTATTGAATCACTTTAATCACTCCCGCCCCATTATAAGAATGATACTCGCCATTATACATCGCATCGGCACTCACCGGCCCCATTTTATAATTACCGGGTGATACGGCTCTTACTGCATAATAATATACCTGTCTTGCATTATTCGCATCTACGAAGAAATGTATCCTGTCGTCTCTTACATCCAATGCAGTCGGCGTAGCACCATCTTTTATCCAATCCATACCCGGAATTTCTTTTGTCCTTGGATTCTCGATCTCGAAACCGGCAGGTAAGAGATCCGTGATCACCACATTCTCCACTGAACCGGAATAGGATTTTTCCAGGCTGATACCCACGATGATCAATTCATTTTGTTTGAACGTAGTACCATTGATGGGGTTGCCGAAACGATCATAAAAACGTTTCCTGACTTTCAGGTAATTGTCTTCTTCCACATAGCTGCCACTGGTGCTGATACCTTCCGCTTCCCAAAAATAAAAGAGACTTCCGTTTCCTTTTGCTTCGATCTCGATATGGGTTCCTTTCAATGCATTTTTATCGCCGCGCCATTGACCACCATCTACTTTGGCGATCGTTTTTCCCCCGGAACTGATCACGGCCGTTGCATCTGACTTATTTGCGCTTCTTGCTAATTTACCCAGTGCCAGGAATGAAAACGCACGTTCCTGGGTACTGAGCCAACGACGTCCTTTTAATTTTTCGCCAACGTGCTTGGCCATGATGCCGATCTGCGGATTCTGTGGATCCGCATCGATCAGTGCATTCAGGGCAATGGCTTCGTCGCGTATATCAGAATAATAACTGCCGCCTGTCTGTGCCACAGATTCTTCACCCGTGAAAGAAGTGGGCAGTAAAGCAGTGAATGAACGCTTATCTCCTGCCGTAGCATAAGCCGCAGATAACAGGTAACGACTATCGAGTGCCAGGAGTGATTGATTGGCTTTATAATAATTCATCGAAGGCACATTGCTCCTCCCGGCCAGCGATAATACATAAAGTCCGTAAGCAACTTCCTTAGGCGCGATCTTTTTCGTAAGCGTCCGGTTATAATAATAGAGGATCGTCTGTTTATTCTTCAACCTGTTGCTGATATAATTCAACATGGTCTCGATAAGGCTGTTGTCTACATCAAAGCCGGCTTTTCTTGCTTCGAGGAGGAAATGTGCGGCATAGATGGTCGCCCACCAATCTTCCGTGCCTTCATTATCCCAGAGCGTGACTGCACCATTGTATAGCTGCCGCATTTTGATCTTGCGGATCGCTTCCAGGATATTGGTATTTGCATTCAGCTTGTTCTGACTTTTATTTAATTGCATCAGGTCGGCCATGTCGCCATAATATAATTGCGGAAACGCTGCCGATACCGTTTGTTCCGTACATCCGTAAGGATACTGAACGAGATACCTGAGATGTTCTGAAAGCTCCAGTACCGGTGAACGACTCACGACGAGATGATAATCCACGCTGCCCGCCATGAAATCACTGAGGCCGATATCTATCTTTTGCGTGCTTCCACCGGTAACCGAGCCACTGCCGGTAACTTTTTGCAAGGTGGATGGAGGCCTTACAGAAATTTCTGTTGCATCCGTGAATTTTTCACCCATGCCGGATACATTGATCTTAATATTACCTACGCCAATGACCGGATCAGATACAATTCTGAAACTTGCGCGGCCTTCACTCTTCGCGGCAAGATTTAAACTCTGACTTTTATCTCCAACTACTTTCACAGGTCCGTCCACCCCGATATTGGCTGATATGCTTCCTGATTTGTCTGTCGTGTTGGTTAAAGTCACGGAAACATTCACCGTATCACCCGGACTCAAAAACCTTGGCAGGGCAGTACTGATGACGATCGGATCGGCTACTGTCATTGTATTATCGGCTGCTCCGAAATTGGAACCCTTATAAGATACGGCCATCAACCGCAGTTCACCGCTGAATTGTGGAACATCAAATTCAAATTCAGCTTCCCCGCTCCCATTCGCTTTTTTAATGCCGCTCCAGTAGCTCACTACTTTTACGCGCTTCGCCGGCATGGGGTTGACTCTTTTCTCCATGCTTAGATCACCATCACCACCCGTGCTGCTGAGCTTGGCTCTTACTTCCGCGAACAATAATGGATAGAGATCATAAGCCGTTACCTGCAATGCTTTTTTCTGGTAGAAATAATTATAGGGATCGGGTGTTTTGAAATCACTTACCTGCAATACCCCGTTATCCACTGCAGAAAGGGTTATAAAACTTCCCGCATCCGCCTTCACTGTTACTTTCTGGTGTGTTTTTGATCTTACCGATTTCGCAGCCACGATCGCCACATCGATCTTGCGGCTCTTTTCTTCTACTGTCACATTCTGGAAACCGTGTGCAACAGTAAGCGGAATGTCGGAAAGCTCATGTGGCTTGATGAGTGTCGCCGTTATATACATATTCGGTACATCATCCTCCGAAAGTTTAAGATCGAGACTGGCAGAACGGTTGCTCACATCCACATATTCATGTGATATCACGTGATCCGTTTCCGTGGTCACCAGCATACGGCCGCTGAAAGGCGTTTTAAATAATGCTTTCACCGTCTCCCCCGCGAAATAAGATTTCTTATCCAGGGAAATGTCAATACTGCCTTCGTTATTGACCTGGAAGGAAGTATTGGTGCCGCCCCAGGAACCATAGCTGTAAAAAGTCCGGCTTACATAAGTATTCGCTCCCGGCCTGTAGATCCTGATCTCGTAATCACCGGGCGAACGCGTCGTATATGTATACACTGTATTGTTGCCAATACTCAGACTGGTCTCGGTCATCAGTTTATCTTCTTTCTGGGATTCATACCTGAAATAACTCCCGCTTTTTGTCAGCACGGTACGGTATTCGTGTTTGATCACTTCAATGCGCGCCGTTGCATTCACTGCGTTACCGTCTTTGTTGACAGACGCGATCTGGAATTTAACCGGCTGGTTCAGGGGATAATAATAGAAGCCATCGTATTTCACCCCAAAGAAATTATCCTGGGTATAGATATCGAGAGAAGCGCCGCGGCTGACAGGCCTGCCGGTTTCATCAAAAACCGTTGTGTAAAAATTGGCCTGCAACACGCCTGAGTTGGCAAATTCATCGCGGGCATCATATTCGAGACTGTAGTTACCCGCATCATCCGTTTTTCCTTCCTTTACTTCCTTATCCATCAGGGATTTTGTATTGGACAAACTAAAATCAAATCCGTCGAATTTTTCGGGTGCAAAATATTTTTGCCTTAACTGAACTTCCGTTTCCACATTGCGGTTAGCAGCAGGGGGGCCGAAGAAATTCATGGCGTTGACAGAGACTTTTGCGCTTTCACCCGGCTTGATGGATGTTTTATCAGCTTTTACAGAAACCCGGATACGATCGGGTACAAATTCTTCCACAGAAAAATTCTTTGAAGCCAGGAGGACATCGTTTGACGTATACACTTCAAGTGTATACGAACCCGTAATCGCAGAAGTAGCAATTTCTACATTCCCTTCCACGGAACCTTCTTCATTCAGGTTTTTCCGGAAGGATCTCAATTCTTTACCATTCGGCATCAGGAATTTCATCTTCAAAGGAATATCACCCGGGTTTTTCCATTGCCGGTCGCGGATGATCACGGAGAAATTGATCTTCTCACCCGGCCTGTACATATCTCTTTCAGCATATACAAATGCGTCGAGCCCGCTGGGGTTATTCCTTTTCCCTCCAATTTCAAAACGGGAAGTGTTCACCCGGGTATTATTGAAAGGCAGGTAATTGAAATCATCTTCTGTGCTGGCAATGATCATCGCGGGCTTAAACCCGGTAAAATCTTTTTTGGAATAAGCTATTTCGGCAAAGCCATCCTTATCCGTGGCGCCTGATCCGATCAGTTGATTATTGACGCTGTACACCGAAACATTCACGCCATTCACCGGGTCGGCGGTCTTTAATGAATTGGCAAAGACCACTACTTTATCTGTCCCTTCTTTTGCCACCAGTCCGAGGTCGGATAAGGAAATATAACGGCTATCCTTCACCCAATAATCTTTGGTGGAACGTATCATCACATGATAGATCCCCTTGAAATCGGGTAAGCGGTCCTCAAAGGATGAAAAATTCAGTAATCTTCCTCCCGCTGATTTGGGCAGGGACCTTGTATCAATTTCTTTTTCATAGATCACATCGCCCATCATGGCTTCATCATTTCCATAAGATTCATATTCATTTTCATAATCTCCATCCTCATAACTGGCATGAGTGGCCCTTGTCTCCTGGGGATAATAATCATAACGCTGGGCCATCAGCAGGTTATTCTCATAAATTTTAGAGATCACCAGTTTGACGGTTTCCACATTGGTGATCTGGACCTCGATATTTTTTCCGCCTTTCTTAGACAGGTAGACGGCTTTGTTATTGGTGAAATTGATGGCGGCTTCAAGCTCTCCGAAAGCCACCCCATTGAAATAATCTTCTTTCAGCACACCCCCGATCTTTCCGCGCAAACCTTTTACTACGGTGAGTTCATAACTTTTTTCCACATCGAATTTATCGCTGCGCAGGATGAACCCGTTATCGGAACGTTCGGCAGTAAAAGAAAGGCTGGGTTCGAATTTGATATAGTTTTTGATATTGTCTGCTGAGAGCTGCTGGCTGGTCACCACTTTTACGATGCCTTCGCTGCCATCGTGTTCCGCTTCTATGGATTGAATATTCAATACAAAAGGAGAAGGTATCGTCAACGATGCGGTAATAGGATCCGAGGTAGAATTATGGCCACTCTCGGGTTTGAGACCTTTTTCCAGGATAATTTTTACATCAATGTCTTTATCCTCCTGTTTCATCCCATTGATCCGAATGGTGATCGTATTGTCCGTTGATTGAGTGATGAAAGTATATTCCGCCGGCTTACCATCCACTTCCACTTTCAGTTTGCTCTTCAGGTCCTCAGGATTGATCCTGTAATTAAAGAGCAGGTCCACCTGGGGATACGCATTGGTACCGGATTCATCCGGCGTCATCCAGATCGCCTGGGAATTATCGAGCGTGAGGGGAGGCGTATTGAAACTGATATTATCGCCTCCTTTCACTGAATTGTATTTACTGTATTTTAAGACAGCGCTTTTTATTTTGGCCTTGTAATTCGTGGCGGGGGCCAGGGGCTGTGAAGGAGAGAAAACAAGCTGGTCGGGACTCTCCCACCTGAACTTACCGGCGATCCGGGGTTCAAAAGAGATATAGTCTGTAGAATCCCATGCATTCAACATGGAATCCCGGGCCAGGGAACTGCTGAAACGAAAGATGAGGTTCCCGAGCTGGGGTACTTCACCTTTGGCATTTGTAAAATCAAGACTGATAGAATTGTGTTTACAACCCCATAAAAAAATAGTCCCGATCAGGACCGGAACATAGAACTTTTTGTTGCGCATATATGGGATGGTTAATGGTCTGTTATGAAGGATAAGTTAAAGAAATTCACCGAACCAAAAAATTTGGCGGGGGCCTCTTTTTACACAAAAAGAAGATTGAAATTAGCGGGGGGATCAGCTAGGGGGGAATGTCGCGGGTGCTGTTTTCAGCATTCACTCCCTGGAGGGAGTCGGGGGTATCCATACTATTGTGTGGAATTTGAGAGGAAAGATAGTAATGTGCAGTGCGGGGTTGCAAATTTCCCAAGATAATTATTTGTTAATCGCCCACTTTAGCAAATCAGCTTTCGTCATATAAGGCAAGCAAATGAAGATCAGGATAACCAAAAAACACGTTTTAAAGTTTCTCCAACGGCTCGGTATAACCGTAGCCAGCCTGATCCTCTTGTTCTTTCTCCTGAACATGATCTTCCCGCTGCGCGTAGATATCCGGTACTCCACCATGATCACTGATAACAAAGGAGAACTGGTGAACGCTTACCTGACGCCCGACCAGAAATGGCGGATGAAGACCGAACTCAGCGAGATCTCTCCCCTGCTTCGCAAGACCATTATCGCCAAGGAAGACAAGTATTTCTATAGCCATCCCGGGGTAAATCCCTTTGCCGTTATCAGGGCTTTTTTCAAGAATATTTTCCGAATGAAGCGGACTTCCGGCGCCAGTACGATCACCATGCAAGTGGCGAGGGCGCTGGAGCCGGGGAAAAGGAATTTCGGGCATAAGATCCGGGAAATGTTCAGGGCCTTCCAGCTGGAAATGAAATACAGTAAGAAAGAGATCTTACAGATGTACTTAAACCTGGTGCCTTATGGGGGCAATATTGAAGGTGTAAAAGCCGCTTCTCAATTTTATTTTAAGAAAAACCCGGATCATCTTTCTTTGGCGGAGATCACGGCGCTCAGTATCATCCCCAACCGTCCTTCCTCGCTTGTCATGGGAAAGAATAATGAACTGATCGTGCAGGAAAGAAACAGGTGGCTCAGAAAATTCGCGAAGGACAAAGTATTTACTGAAAAAGAAATCGAAGATGCGCTGGCGGAGCCTTTGTCTGCAAAAAGAGAAACGATCCCGCATTTCATTCCCCATCTTTCTCAAAGACTAAAGAACAGGTCTTCAGATCAAAATCCCAATATCAGTACCTATATCGACATGAACATGCAGCTGAAAACAGAAAAACTGGTGGAGGATCATGTCAGGAGTTTAAGATTAAAGAACATAAAGAATGCGTCGGTGATGATCATGGATAACCTGACGCATAAAGTAATTACTTATGTTGGCTCGTCTTCATTCGTAGATACAACAGATGGCGGCCAGGTGGACGGTGTCAATGCCATTCGTCAGCCCGGCAGTACTTTGAAACCGTTTCTGTATGCGCTTTGTTTTGATGAAGGATTGCTTACGCCTAAAAGAGTGATGATGGATGTGGCCGTCAACTACGAAGGTTATGCGCCCGAGAACTATGACAAAAAATTCAATGGTTATGTAACCGTAGAATATGCACTTGAACATTCATTGAATATCCCGGCCATTAAAGCCCTTAAATTATTAGGGCCTGAAAAAATGATCCATAAACTATCCCAATGTAATTTCAAACAGATCAGCAAGGACCAACGCAAATTGGGTCTTTCCATGATCCTGGGTGGTTGCGGTACATCACTTCAGGAACTGACCGCACTGTTTTCAACTTTTGCTAATAATGGCGTTTACAAGGCTCCCATCTTCACTGCCTCCGATTCAACCGCTGCTTCCCTGATGGTCGTCAGTCCTGCCGCCAATTATATGGTCAACGAGATCCTTTCCAAAGTCAATCGCCCGGATTTTCCATTGAACTGGACATCGACAGAAAGAATGCCCAAGATCGCCTGGAAGACCGGCACCAGTTATGGCAGACGTGATGCCTGGAGCATCGGATATAATAAACGATTTACCGTGGGTATATGGTGCGGAAACTTTTCCGGAACGGGTGCTGCTGAACTCAGTGGTGCAAACATTGCGACTCCTTTATTATTTAAAATTTTCAACACCATCGATTACGATCCGGATGAAGAATGGTTTACCCAACCGGAAGATTGCGATATCCGTAAAGTCTGTAGTGAAACAGGACTCCTCCCCGGGGATCAATGTACCAACCTGGTAACAGATGAATTCATTCCATTGATCTCTTCCACGCAACTATGTGATAACCGACAGGAAGTGATGGTAAGTGCCGATGAGAAGATCACTTATTGTACAAGCTGCGCTCCCCAGGCCGGGTATAAGAAAAAATGGTACCGTTTGATCGAGCCTGAAATGCAGGCCTGGTATGAGGATAATGGCATTGCTTATATTAAAATGCCACCTCATAATCCTTCCTGTGATAAGATCTTTAAAGGAAATGCTCCTTATATCGTCGCTCCCACCAATGGAACTGAATACCTCATCAATAAAAAAGACCCGGAACCTTTGCAACTGATCTGTAAAACATCCAATGATGTAAGCAAGGTCTATTGGTATATCAATGATAAATTCTACAAGAGTTCACCGGCCGGTGAAAAACAATTTTTCATGCCGCCGGATGGGGCCACTAAGATTTCGTGTACGGATGATAAAGGGAGGAACAGGGATATCAGGATAAGGGTGAGGTTTGTGAATTTGTGAATATTGTTTTTTGTCAAGCACCTGGCGTCCCTACG
>DATINK010000133.1:0-6896 GCA_035474355.1 Chitinophagaceae bacterium
TGGGAACATGTTGTGTGATGACGGATCCAACCGTATCATAAGTGATCTGCCCGAAAGTTTCTTCGGAGATAATATAAGTTTTTGCCTGCAGGTATTTGAGTGCGTTACTCCTTGGATCTTTTTCCTTAGCCGTGAACCTGAACCCAAAGCTGGCTTTGGAAAATGAAAAATACTTTTTCTTTTTGTTCAGCATGAGGAATTCATCATAGGCAAAGCCGGAACCGTTGAAGAACACATCGATCTTACGGACCCAACCAAATCCCTGGTAGGAACTGAATCTCAGGGTCCCCAAACCTGCCAAACGTTTTGCACCAAAACTATACATGGGGGCCACAAAAAAACTTAACCGGGAAACAGGCATTTTATAATTAGTGAAAAAAGCACCCAACATGAACTTATCATAGCTGTTTGTACCCAGGGCGGGTCCAATCAAATACAATTCTTTGTAAGGATGAACGAGGTATTCCTGTATCGGTTTTACATTGAGCGCAAAGACAAATTTTGTACCGCTGCGATACTGGTTGGGCAGTAAGCCCGGTTTATTCAGCAGCGAAAAAACGCTATCGAGTTTTTTGCCTGAACTTTCTTCGATGCTTGCCCGGAAATCTTCAGGCTGCGGGTGCCTGAACTGCCAGCGGCGATAATAGTCCTGCATCGCTTTATTGCAGGCCTCTGTTCCGAGAACGGATTCCAGCCAGTTCATCCAAACGCCGGTCTTATGATAGGCGACCAGCTCATAGTTTACCACGCCGAATTTTTCAGCAGGTGTTTCAATGGGCTGGTCAGTGTGATTGATCGCCTTGTATTCAAAATAAAGGCTCTCGAGCTGGGGTTCGGGAGGATATTTTGAACGCATGTACTTATGATCGTAATAAGTATTGATGCCTTCATCCATCCAGGGATGATCACGTTCATTGCTGGCCAGGATGCCATAAAACCAATTGTGACCCAGTTCATGCGCGATCGTTCCGTCGAGCTCTTTTTCATCGTTGGTTGGAGAAATGACTGTAATCGTTGGGTACTCCATGCCGCCACCAAAGCTTTGCGGGCCCTGGACGGCACTGACAACCGGGTAAGGATACTCACCCACTAAAGCAGAATAATGCCGGACTGCATCCTTGCAAAATTGTATGCTGCGCTTCCAGCTTTTTTTATTGGCCGTGGTATAATAGGTATATACATTGATGATCTTTCCCGATGCGAGTTTGCAGGTATCAAAATTTACAATAAATCTTTTATCGGCGAACCAGGCAAAGTCGTGGATCTTATCCAATTTATAAACCAGGGTCTTTGATTCTCTATCAGAAGCCGGGAATAGCTGCGTACTGGTTTTGATAATGCCACCCTTTAATTTCTCTTTTGTTTTTATGGGTTCCCAATTAAAAGAAGAACGGCTCTTCATCCAGTTTAGTTCAGTTGGATTCTGTAATTCACCGGTGGCAGCCACCACATAATTGCGCGGAACAGTTATACTCACTTCAAAACTTCCGAATTCACTGTAAAATTCTCCCTGGTCGAGATAGGGCATGGGATGCCAGCCTTTGCTATCGTATACAGCTGGCTTGGGATACCATTGTGTCAATTGGTAACTTTCTCCATCGTGCCCCATGCGGGAATAGTTAAAAGGAAGTTTGACATGGAAGGGGGTGGTTATGCTGACCTTTTGTCCTGGTAACAGCGGGCCGGGTAAAACCAGTTTTACGATATCGATATGTTGCGGATGATCTTCGAGCAGGGCCGTAACATTATTTACTTTGAAGTCGAGCTTGTTGATATATCCTTTATTCTCCCGGTTTGAAAAGTAGAAACGGGTGTTTCCATTTTCCAGGTCCTGGTCGCTATAAGCCGTCTTATCATTTTTATAGGCATTGGGCCAGAGGTGGAACCAGATAAAGTGCAGGGTATCGGGTGATTTGTTAATGTATTCTATCCTTTCAAAGGCATCAATGCTATGATCCTTGTCGTTCAAAGAAACGTCGATGGTATAATTGACCTCTTGTTGCCAGTATTGAGAGAAAGCTGTAAGCTGTAAGCTAATAGCTATAAGCAAAGCGAGTACGAGTTTCTTCAATGGATATCTTTTGGTAAAAGTAAAACCTAATTCTTTAAATCCCAACTCATAACTGTTCGATGGTGGTGGGTGAGGGCTCAAAATTTATCCCCGGCCTAAAGGCCAGGGCAATTACTTAAAACTTAAAACTTATAACTTAAAACTATCAGAGAGCTCCTTTTTTATCCAGCTTCCCAAAGAATTCATCCAGGTTTCTGTGCAGGGTTTTTTCGAAGGAAGCTTTTACGTCTTCAGGATAGGGGTGTTTGAATTTCCATTCCGTAAAATAATTCAGGAATGCTAAATGAATCAGTGATTTCCCGATCTCCTGCTCCTCCTGGTGCAACCAGATCGCTGTTTTGAGATATACACCCATGCCATATTCATCCATGTTCCTGTAATTGGCAGCCGGTTGGTCGATTTTAGGTTCGATCGGTATCGCACCGAATACTAAGTATAAGTTATCGAGAAATTCATCCGTCGGTTTTCTCCTGATGTCACTGGGGATCGAATTGCCAAAAAGGCTGTTGGCTTTATATTTTTCCGCTTCATAAATAAACTGGAAATAGCTATTCATTCCTTCATCCATCCAGGGATGATCACGTTCGTTTGACCCCAATACGCCATAGAACCAATTATGCCCCACCTCGTGCGCGATAGTGCCATCCAGCACTTCGACATCTGCTTTAGGACTGGTGATCAGCGTGATCATGGGATATTCCATTCCGCCGGATGATTGTTGTGCCGGGCCTTCCACCGCGGCCACCGTAGGGTAAGGGTACTCTCCAATATACCAGGAATAATGTTTCACAGCATCTTTGATGTAGGAAATGCTTTCGTTCCAGAGCGGGTTTCCTTTATAATGGTGATAGCTGAATACATCAATGACTCTTCTGCTTTGTTCTAATGCAAGCGTATCATACTCGATGATAAATTCTTTATCCGCAAACCAGGCGAAATCGTGAACGCTATCGGCGAGATAATGTAAAGTTTTGGAAGCTACGCCGGGATCAGGGGAATACATTTTCGCGGCTGCATTCCTGGAGCGGTGATCATTGAAAATGCCGATCTGTTTATACTTATTGAGTTCATCTGTATTCTGCATTTTGCCTGTTGCACCCACAACATAACCGGCAGGAACGGTGATGGCTACATCGAAGGATCCGAATTCACTATAGAATTCACCCTGGTCGAGATAGGGGATCGGGTGCCAGCCTTTACGATCATAGACCGCGGGCTTGGGATACCATTGAGTAACCATATAAGTCTGATCAACATGACCAGAACGTGAAATGAATGAGGGAAGTTTTACAAAGAAGGGAGTGGAAATATGGACCTTCTCTCCGGGAGCAAGGGCTGTGGGCAACAGGAGTTTTACAATGTCGATATTGACTGCATCAGGTACCCATTTTACTTTTTCGTTATTCACGGAAAAGTCCAGGCTATCGATAAATCCTTTTTCTTTCAGGTCGCCCCATTCTTTTCTTCCGTCCCTGTCGCGTGCAAGCTGTTTGGCAAGTGCCGTCTGGTCATTTTTATATGCATTGGGCCAGCAATGGAACCAAATAAATTCCAGTTTATCCGGAGAGTTATTGGTGTAATCAAGATCCAATGTTCCTTTCAGCGTATGATCTTTATCATTGAGCGAAACTTTTATATTGTAATCAACGCGTTGCTGCCAATATTGTCCGGCAGCTGTAAGCTGTAATCCGCCAAAGGCGGATATAAGCAGGAATGCAATTCTTTTCATTATATTTCTAATATCTAACATTTAACATCTAACATTCAGCATCTGCAATTATTTCCCTTTTCCTTTAAAAATAATTCGTAGTGTATGTAGCATTATTTTAAAATCAAGAGCTAAAGAAATATTTTCAATATATAAAAGATCGAATTTGCTTCTTTCCACCATTTGTTCAACGTTTTCTGCGTAACCGAACTGCACCATTCCCCAGCTGGTAATACCCGGCTTCACTTTCTGCAGGTATTTATAATAAGGAAACACCGCCGTTACCTGGTCGATATAGAATTTCCTTTCCGGGCGGGGTCCTACCAGGCTCATGTTACCCAGTAATATGTTCCAGAATTGGGGCAATTCATCGAGTCTCCATTTGCGCATCGCTTTTCCCCATTTTGTGATCCTGGGATCATTCTCGGAAGAGAGTGCCGGCCCGTTTTTCTCAGCATCCTTTACCATCGACCGGAATTTATACATGATAAAGGGTTTGCTCTTATAGCCGATCCTTTCCTGTGAGAAGATCACTGGTCCTTTAGACGAGAATTTAACCCGAATGGCTGTATATAATATTAAAGGAGATAAAAGTGTGAGTCCCAGCAGGGAAATGCTGACATCGGTAAGTCTTTTAATATGTTGTTGCCATTCCGGCATCAGGCCGGTATGCAGGTCGATAAGTGCGGCCCCAAGTACGTTACTGGTCTTGACGGATCCGGAAAGTATATCGAGTGTATTGGGCTGGATCTTTATTTCCACGTCTTTTTCGCTCAGGCGGTTAATCAGGCTTTCCAGCAATGAATGCTCAGATCTTTCCATGGCCAGCACTACCTGCCGGATCTGTTTTTCATCAATGATCTTTTCAAGTTGATCAACGCCTCCGAGTTTGGGGATGAATTTATGGATGCCATTCTTTCCATTGGTATCCGGTGTAATAAAACCAATGTAGCGATAGCCTCCGTCTTTCAGGTTCTTTTCGGTTTCCTTATAGATCCGGATGGCATTGTCCTGGCTGCCCACCATCAGTGTATTGAACCAGACTTTTCCGCTCAGCAACTGGCGTTTCGCAATATTCAGCAGCACCATCCGGCCAATGATGGTGAGCAAAAAATGCAGACCGAATAAACAAGTAAACGCGAGATAATAATAAGCGTTGTTATTCCTTACATCATCCAGTATCAGCGCAAAGAATAAAACGACGCAGCCAAGCAGGCTGCAGATAAAAGTACTGGTGAATTCAAAGAGCCTTGATTTTTTATAGAGTGAATGATAAGTGCCGGTAATGGTATAGAGGGCTAACCAGCCAATCGGTATGCAGGTGATGCCGAGCCAGAATTTATAATTGATCTCCAGTACGCCCTGGTTGGAGAATTCTTCATTCAACAGCCATTTGCGGGTGAAATAGAAGAGCCCCCATGCCAGGGAAGCCATGATGAAATCGGTAATGGCGTACCAGGCAATTGATATTTGTTTGGACGAACTCATCAACGCGTGATAATATTGTTGCCTATCCGGGCGAGGATCTGGTGGGCCACGTCCATGGCCATCAGGCCGTCTCTTTCGGAAACCAGGGTGCGGGTATTGTTTTCAATGGCTGATTTAAATTCTTCCAGTTCCCTTTTGATCGCATTCACTTCGGGTACGATGGGATTGGCCACCGCGACGGATTTTACCCCGGAGGAAGTTTCGATGTCGAAGGCGAATACATTGTTATCGGTGGGTTCTTTCAGGCGGATCACTTCTGTTTTTTTATTCAGGAAATCGATCCCGATATAAGCGTCTTTCTGGAAGAGCCGCATTTTCCGCATTTTTTTCATGGAGATCCGGCTGGAGGTAAGGTTGGCAACACATCCGTTATGAAATTCTATGCGCACATTCGCGATATCGGGTGTTTCAGTGAGAACGCCCACACCACTCGCGGAAATTGATTTTACGTCACTGCGAATGATGCTTAAGATAATATCGATATCGTGTATCATCAGATCCAGGATGACACTGACTTCTGTTCCGCGGGGATTGAATTGTGCGAGGCGGTGCACTTCAATGAACATGGGATTCAGTGCGATATCTTTTACAGCCAGGAAGGCGGGATTAAATCTTTCTACATGTCCCACCTGTAATTTGACATTGGATTCCTGCACCAGGTTTACGAGTTGTTGCGCTTCCTCCATGGTATGCGCCAGGGGTTTTTCGACAAATACGTGTTTGGCTTTCCGGATCGCTTTTTCACATAGTTCGAAATGGGCGGGGGTGGGGGCTGCGATGTCGACTGCATCGCATTTATCCATTAGTTTGTCCGGATCAGTATAACGTTTGAGCTTGTATTTTTCTACAACTTCTGCGGCTGCTTTATCATCCGGGTCATAGAACCCAACGATCTCAGTTCCAGGGATTTCCTTCCAATTATTGAGATGAAACTTTCCGAGGTATCCGACTCCGAAAACAGCGACTTTGAGCATGTCGCAAAGATACGGGTTACGCGATATGGGGTACGTTCTTAGCCCTATTGTCCCGAACTCTGTCCATTTCCTAATAAGTCGTCATTGGTCACCCCTTTTTTCTTAGATACGTTCTCAGTCAGCTTTCCAAAATTCCAACTCACATTCAACGCAAGACCGCGGAATGGCATTGTAGAAATGGAAGTGCTGGTAAAATTGGGATCGGTGGTTATCAGTTTGTAATCACGATATCGCTGGAAAAAATTTGAAGCCATTAAAGAAAGCGTGAGTTTTTCGTTGAACAATTTATATCCTACACCGGCGCCATACCAGATGTTCAATGGGTATTTGGTCTGGATGGAAACAGGGCCTTTCCAGAATCCGGCGTACATGCTGGCATTGAATTTTTTGTTGAATGTATAGGTAGAATTCAGGTTGGCATTGCCACCGATACCATGGTTGGATTGGCTGGTATTCAATTTATTCCTGACCCGGTTGTAACGCACGTTCCCATTCAGGAAAATACTCCAGTCGTTATTCACTTTCATGCTGATATTTCCCGTAGCGCTGAACTGCAATTCTTTCCCGAGGTTGAGGCTGGTAGTGCTTGTAACACCCGTACCCGGATCGAAAGTAGAATATTGCAGTATCTTATTACCACTATAGTTTCCTTCAA
>DATINK010000134.1:0-5339 GCA_035474355.1 Chitinophagaceae bacterium
AATTGTTGCTGATGGAAGTTCCTCTTTAAATAATAATTATAAAATAATGCAGGGATAGTGCAAGGTGTAAAAACCAGTAGGGACAGGGCATGCCCTGTCCCTGCCTACTATCATTTCCTTATAAAGTTTTCAAGATTCTTCCTGGCATTCTTCTGGATCTTCCGTTTCATAAATCCTGTCCACCCAAACATGATTCCCTTAAAACCCAGGGCCTGGGCCGCCCAATTGCTCAATTTGAATGCATCGCTATGTTCGATGATATGGCCGTCGCGGATCCGCATATGGGCCTTGATATGATTCATTACTTTTTTCCCTGTCTTTGAAAAAGTATAAGTCGCCACCCATTTACAGGTGGCATACTCTTCATCCAGCAATTCGATATCTGTGAAAACCAGGCTAAAATCCCGGGCATTTTTACAAAGCATTTCCCACATGGCTTTGGCTTCATCTCCCTGCAGCAAACCGAATACCGGGTCGTTGAAAATAATATCGTCGCTATAGCATTCCTGCATGGTCTTGTAATCGAGTTGCTGGAAGGCGGTATAGAATTTTTCGATGATCGATTTGTTATTATTCATAATGGCGAAGGCATTCGTGATAAGCGGCAGTTAAAAATCAAAAATACCTACATTTAGCACTACAAAACTAATGCATATGTTCCGCCGCTGCCTTTATTCTCTTCTCTGCCTTTGTCCGTTGTTTGTCCAGGCCCAGTCTGACCAGGATTCTGCCTGGATCATGGATAACTACATAAAGATGGAGAAATACATCCCCATGCGGGATGGAATAAAATTATTCACGGCGATATATATACCGAAGGACCAAAGCGAAAAACACCCGATCCTGATGAACCGCACGCCTTATTCCTGCAGGCCTTATGGTGAAAAAAACTTCAAGACATTTTGGACCAATCACTGGAAATACTATATGCGGGAGAATTATTTCATCGTGATCCAGGATGTAAGGGGAAGATGGATGAGTGAAGGTGAATTCGTAGATGTAAGACCTTTTAATAAGGATAAAAAATCAACCACTGATATTGATGAGGCAAGCGATACCTATGATACGATCGATTGGCTGATCAAAAATCTTTCCGGCAACAATGGAAATGTAGGCGTATTTGGTATTTCTTATCCCGGTTTTTATGCCACGATGGCTGCCGCCAGCGGACATCCTGCATTGAAAGCCGTCAGCCCCCAGGCACCCGTCACCGATTGGTTCATCGGGGATGATTTTCATCATAACGGCGTTTTCTTTCAAATGGATGGGTTCAGTTTTTATTCCGGGTTCGGAAAGCCCCGGCCAAAACCGACCATGGACAGTACAAAAGGATTTGAATTCAAAACAAAAGATAATTACCAGTTCTATTTACAAGCGGGTTCATTAAAAAAATTATCTGAATTAATCGGCGATAGTATCAAATTCTGGAAAGACATATACGCTCATCCCAATTACGACGACTGGTGGCAGGCAAGAAATGCCCGTAATGCCATGTTTAATATTCAACCTGCCATGCTGGTTGTGGGAGGATTATTTGATGCGGAAGATTGCTGGGGAGCATGGAACCTGTATAAAGCGATCGAAAAACAGAATCCCGGCGCCAGCAATAAACTGGTTATCGGACCCTGGTACCATGGTCAATGGGCAACCCGTGATGGCAGCCAGATCGGGAATGTAAAATTCGGATCCAGTACTTCTCTCTGGTACCAGAATAATATTGAGATCCCCTTTTTTAACTATTACCTGAAGGGCAAGGGAAATGATCCCAAATTATCAGAGGCCACCATTTTTTTCACGGGCGAAAATCAATGGAGAAAATTCAGCCAATGGCCGCCTCCTGCCTCCCAGCCCAGGGATATTTATCTCGCTGCGAATGGAGATCTTTCCTGGAATATGCCGGGCAGCGGCACCTCTTTTACAGAATATTTAAGTGATCCGGGTCACCCGGTTCCTTATACCGAAGATGTACACATCAGTCGTACCCGCGAGTATATGGATGATGACCAACGCTTCGCCTCGAGAAGGCCGGATGTATTGAGTTTTCAAACTGATCCACTGGAAGAGGATATTACTTTGGCAGGCCCGGTCATTGCCAACCTGAAAGTCAGTATAACCGGAACGGATGCTGATTTCGTGGTGAAAATAATTGATGTTTTCCCCGATGATTTCAAATATCCAGGAGATATCACCCAGCCTAACCGGAGTGTGGGTGGTTCTTACCCGATGGGAGGATACCAGATGCTGCTGCGCGGAGAGATCATGCGGGGCAAATACCGCAATAGTTATGAAAAGCCGGAGCCTTTTATTCCGGGAAAAATAGAAACCGTGAAATTTACATTGCCAGATATTGCCCATACTTTCCAAAAAGGACACCGTATCATGATCCAGGTACAAAGCAGTTGGTTCCCATTGGGCGACAGGAATCCTCAAAAATTTATGAATATCTATGAGGCTGCTCCATCTGATTTCCAGAAAGCCAGCATCCGGATCTATCATGACGCTGCCAATGTTTCAAGTATTTACTTACCTATAATGAGATAAATAAGGATTATGCGCAGAACGATCATTTACTTCAACATGCTCCTGCCTGTATTTGTATCAGCACAGGAGATCAGCATCATACCCCTTCCAGCAGAAATGAAAACCGGAAAGGGCAGGTTCAGTCTCAGTAAATACACCGTCCTTCTCGTTCGAAATGGTGCTGATGATCCGGCTGCTGATTTCCTGAATACCTACCTGGAAGAATACTATGGATTTAAATTAAAAAAAGTAAAACAGGCCTCTTCGGGTTGTATTGAATTGACAACCCTGCAAACCCTTGTACCCGGTAAAGAGGGAGCTTATACATTGACAGTAACGCCAAAGGGTATTGCGGTGATGGGGCAAACCGCATCGGGCACTTTTTATGGAATGCAAACCATATTGCAGTTATTGCCTGCCGTAAAGCAATCAAATGCTACCTACTCCATTCCGGTTGTAACGATCAAAGACGAACCCAGGTTTGGTTACCGCGGGCTGCATCTCGACGTGAGCCGTCATTTTTTGCCGGTCAGCTATGTAAAAAAGTACATTGACTTCATCGCCCTGCATAAAATGAATTATTTCCATTGGCATCTCACCGACGACCAGGGTTGGCGGATTGAAATAAAAAAGTACCCAAAACTAACTGAAGTAGGCGCCTGGCGCGATGGCACCATCATTGGACGATACCCGGGTACAGGAAATGACAATATCCGATATGGAGGGTTTTATACACAGGAGCAGGTCCGGGAAGTGGTACAATATGCTGCTGATCGTTTCATTACCGTTATCCCGGAAATAGATATGCCCGGACATAGTCTTGCAGCGCTTACCTCCTATCCTCAATTGGGTACGGCCCCCGAAAGCGGGTATGCAGTAGCGCAGACATGGGGGATCAATGACCGGTTCAATAACGTTTTGAATCCAACGGAATATACTTTTTCATTTGTTGAAGGAGTGCTGGATGAAGTGATCGGTCTTTTTCCTTCAAAATATATTCATATCGGTGGCGACGAGGCCAGTAAGCGCTGGTGGCATGAAAGCCCTTCGAGTCAAAAAATAATGCAGGACAACGGGCTGAAGGATGAAAATGAATTACAAAGTTATTTTGTCAAGCGCGTCGAAAAATTCCTGAATAGCAAGGGTCGTACGCTAATGGGCTGGGATGAGATCCTCGAAGGCGGACTCGCTCCCAATGCGATCGTGATGAGCTGGCGGGGTGAAAAAGGTGGCATCGCGGCAGCAAAAGAAAAACATTTTGTTATTCTATGCCCTGAAGACCCGCTTTATTTAAATCATTCCCAAACCCGGCTGGAAGATTCCATCACACAGGGAGGTTATGGCCCGCTGGAAAATGTATACAAATATGAACCGATCCCCAAAGAGTTGAATGAAGAAGAAGGGAAATATGTTATGGGTGCGCAGGGAAACTTATGGAGTGAATATATCGGCACTCCCTCCAAGGCCGAATACCAGCTTTTTCCAAGATTGAGTGCGCTCAGTGAAATTCTCTGGAGCCCAAAAGCAAAAAGAAACTGGACAGATTTTGAAAAAAGATTACTGACCCAGTTCAAAAGGTATGATCTCTGGAAGATCAATTACAGCCGTTCCTATTTTGAACTCAAGGCAACCGTATTACCAGCTCCTGCTTACCAGGGTATCTCGGTCAGGCTGGAAACCAAAACGAAAAACCCGGTCATTAACCAATATAATACTGTGAACGGCGATTCCCATTCATTGGGAAAATATACCGGGCCGGTAACAATAAAAAAATCCGGACTTTATCATGCCGAATTAATCGTAAGCGGGAAAAAACTGGGGAGTTTTGATCAACCCTTTTATTTTAATAAAGCCACCGGCAAGTCGATCCGCCTGGTCACGGAAGCGAATACAAAATATCCGGGGGATGGAGCATTTACATTGGTGAATGGTATACAGAAT
Organism: Chitinophagaceae bacterium; assembly: GCA_035474355.1. Lineage (GTDB taxonomy): Bacteria > Bacteroidota > Bacteroidia > Chitinophagales > Chitinophagaceae > DATINK01. The sequence continues at coordinate 4,462 of DATINK010000134.1, forward strand.
ACAAAGAGACTGATCCGTTCAACGGAGTTCCTGGGATTCCTGGGTACGGATTGCGAGGCAACGATCGACCTGGGTAAAGAAACCAGCTTTACAAATGTGAGTGTGCATATTTTAGAACAACCCTCCAGCTGGATCTATGCCCCTTCAGGGTTTAGTGTTTCCTATTCTACTGATGGAAAACAATTCAACACGATCAATTGTAATGATGGCCCTATAAAGAAAGAATGGGTCATCTGCAGCATAGATAAAACGATCAAAGCGAGATATGTGAAAGTCATCATCAGGAATTATGGGACCATTCCGACAGGCTCAGTGGGTGCGGGTAATAAGGCATGGTTGTTTGTAGATGAAATAACTATAGATTAAATTTTATGTTCCAGGTTTTATGTTTTAAGTAGTTCCGTTTACTTAAAACTTAACACTAAAAACTTAGAACTGTATTAATTATCTTTGTATTTAAACCACCTTGATGCCCAAAAAAACCGCCCCGGTTGACCTTTCTGACAGTTTTGAAAAAATTCCCGTTACTATTTTCCCCGATCAGAAAGATGGATCTGCCTACCTGGCCCGGGTAGTAGCCGCCCTGATCCGTGAAAAACAAAAAGCCAAAAAACCCTGTGTACTCGGACTGGCCACCGGCTCTACTCCCAAATCACTTTACGAGGAACTGGTACGGATGCACAAAAAGGAACAATTGAGTTTCAGGAATGTGATCACTTTTAACCTGGATGAATACTACCCGATCGATAATGACGCACTGCAGAGTTATCATCGTTTTATGCATGTAAACCTTTTCGATCACATTGATATCCCAAAGAAAAATATTCATATCCCCGACGGGCGCGTAAGCAAAGAGGAAATAAAATCGCATTGCCAGC
>DATINK010000135.1:0-4608 GCA_035474355.1 Chitinophagaceae bacterium
TTTTCCTTTAGTCAGCATCGATGTCCTTACCCGCATCGTTGTATTGGTGATCGTTACAGCGTTTTTAGCCGGTATTTTGTCATTGATCGTTACCTGGTCGATAACAATTCCCTCATCCAGGTCCTCAGCAGCTACTGAAGAATTACGTGGCGCCGTATTTTTATAATAGTTCATATTCAGATGGAACCGGATCTCACTAAGTGTATCCGGGCTATTATTAAAATAAGTGATCGCAGCCGTGCCCGAAAGAAAACGCGTGGCCGGAGAATATGCTATATCCAGCTTATAGTCGGCACGGTTCTGCCAGTAATTTTTTCCCGGCGCACCCGTCACAGACCTGGTCTCTTTTTGATAAGTCTGTACAATATTCCGGGGAGTGGGCAGGTTATTCTGTGCGGAAACGACAGAGGCTGCCATTATCAATACTGCAAACAATATAATACGCATAAACATAAGGGTATAAGAAAGCAAATTAATCAAAAGAGTTTGTGAGGTCTCCCTCCAGGTCATAATCATAAGCCTTTGTGATGGTGACATCATAGAATTGACCGACGGAAAGATGGGTGGATGACCGGACCACCACTTCGTTATCTACTTCCACGCTGTCAAATTCCGTGCGGCCCAGCCAGCGGCCGGCTTCTTTTTTATCGATAAGTGTTTTAAATGTTTTACCGATTTTCTGCTGATTCAATTCAAAAGAAATTTCCTGTTGTGTTTCCATGATCTCCCGGGCACGGCTTTCTTTTTCTTCCTGCGATAAAGAATCGTCTAAGGCATAACCACTGGTTCCTTCCTCATGTGAGTAAGTGAAGATGCCTACCCTATCGAATCGATGCTTTTGAAGAAATGTCTTCAATTCTTCCACATCCTCCCTGGTTTCGCCGGGAAAGCCCGCGATCAGGGTTGTGCGGAGACAGATCCCCGGAACTTTTTCACGAATAGCTGCTATTAGTTCATTCATCTCCTGTTGACAGATCTGTCTTTTCATAGCCAGCAACATCCGGTCACTGGCGTGTTGCAAGGGCATATCGAGGTAATTGCAGATATTATTCCTTTCGCGGACCACATCCAGTATTTCCAGTGGGAATTTGGAAGGATAAGCATAATGCAATCGGATCCATTCCAGCCCTTCAATATCCGCCAGCCTGTTGAGCAGGTCAGGCAACATTCTTTTTTTATAGATATCAAGTCCGTAGTAAGTTAATTCCTGGGCGATCAGCATGATCTCTTTTACGCCTCTTTTAACGAGTAAGACCGCTTCCTTAACCAATTCCTCGACAGGTCTGCTGATATGTTGACCACGCATAAGAGGTATTGCGCAAAAGGCGCAGGTACGATTGCATCCTTCAGAGATCTTCAGGTAAGCATAATGAGATGGAGTAGCGAGAAATCTTTCACCAATTAATTCAGCCTTGTAATCAGCTTCGAATTGTTTCAGCATACCCTGCAATTCCATGGTGCCGAAATAGGCATCTACTTCCGGTATCTCCAGTTCCAGGTCTTTCTTGTAGCGCTCACTCAGGCATCCCGTCACGTATACTTTATCCAGCTTTCCTTTTTTCTTCAGATCCACCTGGCTGAGGATCATATTGATGCTTTCTTCCTTGGCTTTTTCAATAAAACCACAGGTATTTACCACTACTATGTTATGATCTGCATGCTTGTTCTCATGTACTACATCGATATCATTTGCCATGAGTTGTCCACTCAGGACTTCACTGTCCACAAGGTTCTTACTGCAACCCAGTGTTATTATATTTACCTTATTTCTTTTAAAACTCTTCGATTTCATAAAAAATATGACTTCCTGAAGTTTGTCTCAAACTATCAGTTATCAGTTTTCAGTTATCATCTGATTTAAAAAGGCTATCTACAAACTCATGTTTATCAAATACCAACAGGTCTTCCATTTTTTCTCCAACCCCAATAAACTTGACGGGAATTTTAAATTGATCAGCTATCGCTAATACCACGCCTCCCTTGGCCGTCCCATCCAGTTTGGTAATGGCAAGTGCTGTTACATCTGTCGCTGCTGTAAACTGTTTGGCCTGTTCCAGTGCATTCTGCCCCGTACTTCCGTCTAAGACCAATAAGACTTCATGCGGTGCTCCCGGTATTACTTTCTGGATCACTCTTTTGATCTTTCCCAATTCTTCCATCAGGTGGGCCTTATTATGAAGACGGCCCGCGGTATCTATCAATACGATTTCTGATTGTTTAGCTACTGCGCTTTGAACGGTATCAAATGCAACGGCTGCCGGATCGGAACCCATTTCCTGTTTTACGATTGGTACGCCTGCTCTTTCACTCCAGATCGTTAATTGTTCCACCGCGGCTGCCCGAAATGTATCGGCTGCCCCCAGCAAGACTGATTTACCCGCTTCTTTGAAATGCCAGGCCAGTTTTCCGATCGTGGTGGTTTTACCCACACCATTTACACCCACTACTAAAATGATATAGGGCCTGACAGGAAGATCTGAATGAAAATCATAGCTATTTGAAGCGGGAGCATCTACTAACAGGGTTTCGATCTCCTGCTTCAGTATCGAATTCAGCTCGGAGGTGTTGATGTATTTATCTTTCGCAACTCTTTTCTCAATTTGCTGTATGATCTTCACGGTTGTCGTGATCCCCACATCGGCACCTACCAGCGCTTCTTCCAGGTCATCGAGCACTTGTTCATCTACTGTGCTCTTCCCGGTAATGGCCCGGCCGATCTTTGCAAAAAAACCCTGTTTGGTCTTTTCAAGACCTTCATCAAGGCTTTGCTTTTCCTTTTTGCCGAAAATTTTATTGAAAAAACCCATACTTATCGCCCCTATCCCCTAAAGGGGAATTGAATATTTAGATTTAATAACAATTACTTAATTAAAAAAACAATCCTCAAATAGCAAAAATAAAAAAGCTATCACTTCTCGTGATAGCCAATCTCATACTCCCCTTCAGGGGATGGGGGCAGGGACAAGGGGCTGATTATTTATTCGCCAGGAAATCCTTGACCTTATCCTTGTGAACGATGGAAGCTTTGAATGTATAAGCACCGGTTTTCGGGCTGCGTTCTGCCTTGATCACTTTGCTCCAGTTTTTTGCTTCTGAAGCCGCTTTCTGGTCCTTGGTCTTGATGGCGGTTTTTGCTGCTTTTGCCATAATATTTTATTTTATCTCTTTATGAACAGTCATTTTCTTCAGGATAGGGTTATATTTTTTCAACTCCATCCTTTCCGGGTTATTCTTTTTGTTCTTGATCGTAATATAACGGCTGGTACCCGGCTTGCCGCTGGTCTTGTGTTCTGTACACTCCAGGATCACCTGGACACGATTCCCTTTTTTTGCCATGATTGGGGGTTTAAATATGCTGGCCTTTCGCCCGTAGTTCCTTCACCACGGTATAAAGTCCTCTTTTATTAATGGTGCGGATCGCATCGGTAGATACCTTCATCGTGATCCATTTTTCTTCTTCGGCCAGGTAAAAACGCTTGGTCTGCAGGTTGGGCAGAAAACGGCGTTTGGTCTTGATGTTGGAGTGGGATACTTTGTGACCACTCACCGGGACCTTACCTGTAACTTGACAAACTCTGGCCATAATTGAAACGAAAATTTAAGGTTCTAAAACGGACTTCGTCCGGGGCGGCAAAGTTAGGGAATTAGCGTGAAAAATTGGAAATCAACCTGCAGAAAGTTTCAAGTCCCGCCCGGTGGTTTTCCACAGGCTTAGGGACTGGTTTTCACCCATTTTAAATTAGCTTCGCGCTTCGTTCATTTATAATAAAACATTCAACTATTTACCATGGCATATGATGTTGTTGTGATCGGTAGCGGGCCTGGCGGTTATGTGGCCGCTATCAGGGCTGCCCAACTGGGATTCAGCGTGGCGATCATTGAAAAAGAGAGCCTGGGGGGTATTTGCCTGAACTGGGGCTGTATTCCCACCAAGGCCCTGCTGAAAAGCGCCCAGGTATACGAGGATATTAAACATGCAAAAAATTTCGGAATCGAGGCGAGTGGAAAACCAGATTTCGAAGCGGTGATCAAAAGAAGCCGCGGAGTGGCCGATAAAATGAGCAAAGGTGTACAGTTCCTGATGAAGAAAAACAAGATCGAAGTGATCCCGGGTTTTGGAAAGTTGAAAGCCAAAGGAAAGATCGAAGTAACAGCAGCCGACGGTTCTAAGAAAAATGTAGAAGCCAAACATATTATCCTGGCCACCGGAGGACGCAGCCGGGAATTACCCAACCTCAAAATTGACGGGAAGAAAATAATCGGTTACCGGGAAGCGATGACCCTGCCACAACAACCCAAAAGCATGATCGTCGTCGGCAGTGGTGCGATCGGCGTTGAATTCGGATATTTCTACAATTCCCTGGGAACAAAAGTTACCATTATCGAATTCCTGCCGAAGATAGTTCCGGTAGAAGATGAAGACATATCCAAAGAATTGGAAAAGAATTTCAAGAAATCCGGCATTGAAATTATGACCAGCAGTGAAGTGACTTCAGTAGATATCTCCGGTAATGGTGTAAAAGCAAAAGTGAAAACTGCCGATGGGGAAAAAACCCTGGAAGCTGACATCCTGTTGAGTGCAGTAGGCGTATCGGCCAATATTGAGGG
>DATINK010000136.1:0-3813 GCA_035474355.1 Chitinophagaceae bacterium
ATGATCCCGCTTATTTCAATTTCAGCAATACTTCCTTTAACTCCCCCACTCCTTCTGTAGCTGGTTTTTCAATGGCAGTAATATTGGAAACATAAGAAGTATAAGGGATTTTTTTATCGACAATGAATTTTGGGACATCCGCCGCTGCATAATTTACGAGACCGGCCGCAGGGTAGACGACCAGTGAAGTCCCCACCACAACGAAAATATCAGCGCCCTGCACTACTCCAATCGCTTTTTCGATCATCGGGACCGGTTCTTCAAACCAAACAATATACGGACGCAATTGTGCACCATCGGAAGCAAGATCGCCCAGGTTGATATCCCCGGTGATCGCAGACACCAGGCTTTCATCCCTTTCACTTCTCATTTTGAATATTTCACCGTGGAGATGCAAAACTTTCGTCGAACCGGCTCTTTCGTGCAGGTCATCGATATTCTGTGTGATAATATGGACATCAAAATCTTTCTCCAGTTCTGCCAGTCCTGTATGTGCTTTATTCGGTTGCGCAGCGGCCACATCCTTTCTCCTGTAATTATAAAAATCAAGTACCAGCTGCGGATTCTTTCTCCAGCCCCTGGGCGTAGCCACTTCCGTTACCTCAAATCCTTCCCAAAGCCCGTCGCTGTCGCGAAATGTTCGTAAGCCGCTCTCAGCACTAATGCCGGCTCCGGTGAGGATAACTATTTTTTTCTTTGGCATTTAAGTAAATGTAAAATATAGAATGTAAGATGTAGAATGTAAAAGTACGGTAGTTATTAAAATCAAGTTAGGAGTTCTAAGAAGAAATTCCGATCAACCCATACTAAATAAATAATTTCCTATGTGAGAATAGTGTACTTCTACATTTTACATTCTACATCCTGCATTTTACATTTATTTTTCACCAGCTAGCTCCAAAATAATATTCCATTCCTTATCCGTAACCGGTTGCGTAGAAAGCCGGCCAATACGGACCAACGCCATCTGAGAAAGGCGTTTATCTTTTTTAATGATATCCAGGCCGACAGGCTTTTTTAGTTTCCGGGAAAAACGGAGGTCGACCGCCGACCAGCGATCATCATCCGTAGTAGGATCGGGGTAATGTTCTTTGATGACTTTTGCAATGCCCACAATATTGGTTCCTTCATTACTGTGGTAGAAAAAAACCTCGTCTCCTTTCTTCATTCCCCTGAGATGGAGACGGGCGGCATAATTCCGGATGCCGGTCCAGGCCGTTTGGCCTTCTTTCTCTAATTGTTCAAAACTATAAACCGAGGGTTCTGATTTCACCAGCCAGTATGCCATACGATAAAAATTGAATTCCGGATTTCAAATGTATAACATCTTATAAAAATAAATCTAACCTTCTTCCAATCCGCAACTGAACAGGCTGACGTAATTAACACGGCATTCATTCAAAAAAATCAAATCAATCAAATTATGAAAAAGATCAAAGCTTTAGGGCTGTTGTTAGCAGCAACCCTGTTCACACAAGTATCCTTCGGCCAGAACATGATGAACGATAAAACGGTCGAAGTGGGCGGAGCCCCGATGTACCCTTCTAAGAATATCATCGAAAACGCCATCAATTCCAAAGACCATACCACCCTGGTCGCCGCGGTAAAAGCAGCAGGTTTGGTGGAAACGCTACAGGGCGCAGGACCCTTCACTGTTTTTGCCCCTACAAATGCCGCCTTCGATATGTTACCCGCCGGTACGGTAGAAACGCTCCTGAAACCTGAAAACAAAACCATGCTGACCAAGATCCTCACCTATCATGTGATCGCTGGTAGCCTTGATTCCAAAGCGCTGGAAGCAAAGATCAAAGAGGGAGACGGAACTGCGGAATTAACAACGGTTGCTGGCGGCAAGCTTTGGTTCATGAAGAAAAACGGGAAGATCTGGTTAAAAGATGAGAAAGGTTCAACTGCCCAGATCACGATCAAGAATGTTTACCAGAGTAATGGTGTCATTCATGTGATTGATAAGGTAGTAATGCCTGAGTAATTTCAGAGGCAAAGTAAGAGCTACGAAGTACGAACTACGGCTTGCAGGCAGTCGTACTTCGTATTTCGTATTTCGTACTTCATAAGTATCTTCGAACTGTGAAGAAGATCATTAAAAAACACCCCCTCGCCATTCGTTGGTTTCACTGGGTAAATTTTCCTGTCCTGGGGGTCATGATCTGGAGCGGTTTACTGATCTACTGGGCCAATGATGTATACAAAATTGGATTTGGAGATAAGACGCTGATCAAATTCTTTCCTAAAAATTTTTACGAGTCTCTCAAATTGAACCGGCACCTGGCGGAAGGAATGGGTTATCATTTCCTATTCATGTGGTTATTCTTTCTAAATGGTATTGCTTACGTTCTTTATACCATTATTTCAGGCGAATGGCGTTACCTGGTTCCGAACCGGCATTCCTTTAAAGAAGCCTGGCAGGTGTTGCTGCATGACCTGAAGATCAGGAAAACAAAACCGGTGCAGGGAAAATACAATGCAGCGCAAAGGATCGCTTATACAGCCATTATTATCATGGGGATCGGGTCCATCCTGACAGGACTGGCCATCTATAAACCCGTTCAATTAAACTGGCTTTGCTGGATCTGTGGGGGCTACAAAACTGCGCGGGTCATTCATTTTGCCCTTACGATCGGGTATGTTTTATTTTTCCTTGTTCATATTATCCAGGTGATCCTGGCTGGATGGAATAATTTCCGGGCCATGGTTACGGGTTTTGAAGTGGAGAAATCAAAAGAAGAGATCGTTATTGTTCCCCAGGACACCGTTATTGAAACGGGTAACAGCGGAGAAACACAAACCAATTAAAATGCAACATTTTTTCAAAACCATATTTACCCGAAATACAAAACTCGATACCGGCCAGTTGATCATGAAGAAGACGGTTATCTCGTTCTTTTTCTTTTTCCTTTTTGCCGGAGCCGCTTTTTGGGGATGGAAATGGCTGCGTCATCAGCCCGCTAATGCAGATGGAACACGTAAGCCATTACGAGCGGCCCTGAATTTCAACGAATCCGTATTCAAAGGGTTTGTAGCAAAGAATCATTTAGCCAAGGAATTTCCACTCAGTGCTGCCGTAAAAAATGTGCGGGTAAACGGAAGAGATGGATTAAGAACGCCATTGGACTCAGCTAACTGGCGCCTGCATGTACTGCGGGCCAATGGCGACACACTCTCGCTTACACTTGAGGATATTAAAAAACTTCCTAAAACAGATATTGTATTTGATTTCAAATGCATTGAGGGCTGGAGCCAGATCACCCATTGGGCCGGCGTAAAATTCTCAACATTTGTAAAAGCTTATGGTCTGGAGAAAGAATCCGCTATGAATTACGTGGGGTTGATGACCCCCGACAAACAATACTATGTAGGTATCGATATGCCCAGCGCCCTGCACCCCCAAACCTTATTGTGTTATGAAATGAATGGGGCTCCCCTGCCACTGGACCAGGGCTATCCTTTGCGTCTTATCATCCCCGTGAAATACGGTATAAAACATCTCAAGCGAATCGGGACCCTATCATTTTCCAACGAAAGACCTCCTGATTTTTGGGCGCAGAGGGGGTATGATTATTTCTCAGGGCTTTAATTGGGAGTGTGCTATAGTGCGTGTCTCACGCACCACTACTAATTTCATTTGTCATGCCATGGTGGGTGTCCCACCCACCAGTTCTAAATTCACCCCCACTACCTTGTCAAGTGTCCCACCCACCAGTTCTAAATTCACCCCCACTACCTTGTCAAGTGTCCCACCCACCAGTTCTAAATTCACCCCCACTACCTTGTCAAGTGTCCCACCCACCAGTT
>DATINK010000137.1:0-2103 GCA_035474355.1 Chitinophagaceae bacterium
TAATAAACCTTCACCTCCGGGAACCACGGGAACACCTGCTTTGATCATTGTTTCTTTAGCCGTGATCTTATCACCCATTGAATTGATCATATCCGGTGTAGGACCGATGAATTTGATGCCATGATCATTACATATCTGCGCAAACTTTGCATTCTCCGCAAGAAATCCATAACCGGGATGGATCGCATCTGCATTGGTGATCTCCACAGCAGCCATCAGGTGTGCGATATTCAGGTATGAATCGGCGCTTTGGGGTTTACCAATACATACAGCTTCGTCTGCAAACCTCACATGAAGACTATCCCTGTCTGCAGTTGAATAAACAGCCACTGTTTTGATCCCCATCTCCCGGCAGGTTCGGAGCACCCGGAGTGCGATCTCTCCACGATTCGCTATCAGTATCTTTTTAAACAAATTGAAGAATTAAAATTTTGAAGAATTGAAGACCCGGAACTGGAATTTTCAATATTAACTGGGCTCAACCAGGAAGAGCGGTTGATCATATTCCACGGGTGATGCGTCTTCCACCAGCACTTTTACGATCTTCCCTTTTACTTCGCTTTCGATCTCGTTGAATAGTTTCATGGCTTCGATGATACATACCACTGAACCGGGACTGACATCATTCCCTATTTCCACCAGGAGCGGTTTATCCGGCGATGTGCGACGATAGAATGTTCCGATCATGGGACTTTTTATGGTAAGGAGGTTGGAAGCTGCTGTTTCTGCCTGCCTGCTTTTTTCATCTTTAGGGGATTGGACGGGGGCAGAACTGATGGCAGGTTGAGGGCTGGTATAAACAGGAGCAGACTGAACAGGGGCCGAGATGACCTGGGTTACCTGTTCCTCTTTTTGTTTTATGGTAATGCGAAAATCCTTCTGTTCAATGGTCAATTCTCCAATATTGGATTTGTTGATCATTTTGATCAGCTCCTGCATTTGTTTGAAGTCCATGTTTTTCAATTTAATAGGCAATTTTGCACGCATCCAGGGGCGACTAAGATAGTGAAATCAATTACAGCAATTCAAGGTTTTTTTGCTGTTTTTACCTAAAAATGGGGTAAAAACAAGCAAAAATGGCCTAAAATCGGGTGATTTTGGCCATTTTTAATGATTTTTAAAGGGGCTATTCTTTCACTCTTTCCACGTATTCCCCGGTTTTTGTGTTTATCCGGATCAGTTCTCCTTCATTAACGAATAATGGAACGCCAATGGTAGCGCCGGTTTCCACTGTGGCAGGCTTCAATGTGCGGGTAGCGGTATCTCCCCTGACACCTGGTTCACAGTAAGTGACTTTCAGGACGATCTTATCAGGTAATTCTGCGGCCAGTACCTGTTCGTTATCTGTATTGATAAGCAGTCCTACTTCCTGGCCTTCCTTTAAATATTGAGGAGCGTCAATGGCATTTTCCTGTAAGGCGATCTGCTCAAAGGTCTGGTTATCCATGAAATTATACCCTGCGTCGTCCTTATATAAGAACTCGTAAAACCTTCTTTCCACCCTCACCGGGAATATCGTATCCCCTGAATTCCAGGTCTTTTCAATGGAACGATTATTATCTACCCCCTTCAATTTTGCCCATACCTTGGCGGCTGCCCTGGCTGTTTTATTTTCCCCGAACTCAACCACTGTGTAAAGACTACCGTCCATATTGAGGATCATTCCGCGGCTGATATCTGCCGTATTTGCCATAATAAATTTTTAAATATTGGGTCGCAAAGATAAACGATAAATGCAAGATTATAGATTAAAGATTAAAGATTTTGAGTTCTGTAATCTTTCATTTTTAATCTTTAATTTTTAATCCAATGAAGTAACATTGTATGATGAAAAAGATGTTTTCCCTGCTTTTCGTTATTATGTTGGCAACTGTTGTCAACGCTCAGCAGGATTCCCTCCAGCCACCTTATAAACGTTTTCCCACGGTGCCTCCCTTTCAGTTGCAATTAGCGGACAGTATTACCATGTTCACGAAGGAAAAGTTGCAGAAAAAAATGCCCGTGATGATCATGCTTTTCAATCCCCAATGTGAACACTGCGAGCATGAGATCGACGAGATCATAAAAAATATTAAGGAGTTTAAGAAGATCCAGATCGTACTG
>DATINK010000138.1:0-10915 GCA_035474355.1 Chitinophagaceae bacterium
GATAAATGCTGCTGTCGCGCAACATGGGAAGTGAATCACAGAAATATTTATTCATCACGACCCGGAATGAATTGACCGGGCTGATCCCGGGGTATAACCCGGATGTATCCCCATCAGAAAAATAATAAGCGTTCAGGTTCATGAATTCCCGGGACCTGGGGACCTGGCTATCATAAAACCTATACCCATGATCTCCTTCAATGATCACAACTCTATTCCGCGTAGAAGGGGAAGCAGAAAGACGGATGATTGTTTCCAGCCATTTATTGACATATTTCACCTGGTTGAGATAGGCTTCTTTTTGATCAAGATTATTTGTCAGGATGGCCGAATCGGAAACGAGGGAGCCATCTTCCTTTAAGTAAAATGGTTCATGCGGGATCATCAGGTGACAATACACAAACCGGGGCCTGTTATCACTAACATTTAATTCATTCTTCAGGTTTTCAAAATTCTGCAGGTTCCGGCTGATATGATAATTCTTTTCAATTTTATAGCTATTTGGGACCCTGAACGTCCCGCGAAAAATGTTCTTGAGTGAAAAATTCCACCAGATATCCTTCCTGATCCTCGATGAAAGTGTTTGCCCGTCTATTTGACGGAAAGAATTGCCCTGGAAATAGGTTGGACCGCTCAATGGGGCAACCTTCAGATCAAAGCACCCAAAATTTTTAATATTATACCCATTCTGGCTTAAATAATACGGGATCCCTGCATTTTTCAGTGTCTGTTCCGATTGCATAAAGATCCTGCTGCTGATAATTTTATTTTCAACTCCTCTTCGCAGATAATCCAAATTGAAGGTAGAAGCCAGGGAAAAGGGGGTGACGTTATAATTGCTTTTTGAAGAGTCGGAAATATAAAAATGTGCGCTGTGAAATAATGAATCTATGCGGCTGTTATCGAAACCAAATTGTTCCTTCAGGCAGGCAGAACTGGTATACCCATCAAGGACAACAAAGAATATATCTGGTCTCTTTTCTTCCGGGCACAGCAATTTCTGTTCCCCGTACCAGTACTGGCCCGAAGAAAGGTCGTTCCGCTGATGACTTCCTTTTACCAGGTTCAGCCCTCCGGATATGATTTCCCAGCCAACGAAAACGATCATCAGCAGGTTCAGGTACCGGGTAGCTTTTACAAGGCTTTTTTTATTCCTGCGCAGCAGGGTATAGATCAAAACAATTATGACAAGAAGAAACGGAAGAATGAACTTATAGGAGACAATAAAACCGTTTCCAAAAAAGCCCCTCAGCAGGTCGTGAAAGGCACCGAAGAAAAAATATATGACCAGTAAAAAAAATGAAAACAGGAATCTTTTGTCAGGACTCCTGAAGGTCAGTGAACTCAATAAATAAACAGCCACTGTGATGATCACGTATTTCAAAGCCAGTTCTGTGACCGTGCTGAATGGGATCAGGCCATAGTTTTCATTGACACCATGAAGGATAAAGAATAGCGGTATCAATAATAATAGAAGAAAGCGCATGGTTATAGTAGAGTTACGATTTTAGATTTACGATTTGAGGGACGTAGATCGTAATTCGTAAATCGTAAATTATTCATCCAGCTTCAGCACAGCTAAAAACGCTTCCTGCGGAATTTCTACATTTCCTATTTGCCGCATCCTTTTCTTTCCCTCCTTTTGTTTTTCCAGGAGTTTTCTTTTCCGGCTGATATCCCCGCCATAACATTTGGCGGTAACATCCTTGCGCATGGCTGAAATATTTTCCCTGGCAATTACTTTCGCGCCGATGGCTGCCTGGATGGCGATCTGGAATTGCTGGCGGGGAACCAGTTCTTTCAGTTTCTCACATAGCTTTCTTCCGAATTCATGAGACCGGCTTCTGTGGATCAGGGCGCTCAATGCATCGACTTTATCCCCGTTCAACAGGATATCCATCTTTACAATATCGCTTTCACGGTAGCCGATCGGGTGGTAATCGAAAGAAGCATATCCACGGGTCTGCGATTTCAGTTTATCATAAAAATCGAAAACGATCTCGGTCAGGGGCATTTCGAATAATAATTCAACGCGTGTTGTCGTCAGGTAGCTTTGGTTCAATAACACACCCCGTTTTCCCAGGCAAAGTGTCATGATGTTGCCGATATATTCTGGCTTGGTAATGATCTGCGCCTTGATAAATGGTTCTTCGATCCGCTCTGTTTTTACCGGGTCAGGGAATTCTGTAGGGTTATTAATGATGACTTTTTCGCCCTTGGTGGTAAATGCAATGAAACTTACGTTGGGAACGGTGGTGATAACCGTTTGATCGAATTCCCTTTCGAGCCTTTCCTGGATGATCTCCATGTGAAGCATGCCCAGGAATCCGCAACGGAAACCAAAACCAAGTGCTTGTGAAGTCTCTAATTCAAATGTAAGAGAGGCATCGTTCAGTTGAAGTTTGTCCATACAATCCCGCAATTCCTCGAAATCATCTGTATTCACAGGGTATATACCTGCGAAGACCATGGGTTTTACTTCTATAAAACCCTTGATCATCTCCGGGTGCGGGTTATTTGCCAGCGTGATCGTATCCCCCACTCTTACTTCCTTCGCATTTTTGATACCCGTGATAATATAACCGACATCCCCGCAGTTGACTTCTTGTCTGGGAGACATTTTGAGTTTTAGAATTCCTATTTCGTCGGCAGCATATTCAAGGTCGGTGGAAACAAACCGGATCCTGTCGCCATGGCTGATCTTTCCATTCAGTATCCTGTAATAGACGATGATACCGCGAAAACTATTGAATACGCTATCGAAGATCAATGCCTGTAAAGGAGCATCCGGATCACCCTCCGGGGGTGGTATTTTTTCAACAATGGCGTCCAGTATTTCCTGGATACCTGTCCCATTTCTTGCACTGGCCAGCAGTATATCTTCGGGTTTGCAGCCTGTCAATTCAATGATCTGGTCCTTGACCTCTTCGACCATCGCCCCTTCCATATCTATCTTATTGATGATCGGAATGATCTCAAGGTCATTTTCAATAGCAAGGTATAAATTGCTGATTGTCTGGGCTTGAATCCCCTGGGAAGCATCCACCAGGAGCAGGCAGCCCTCACAGGCAGCCAGGGCCCGGCTGACCTCATAGCTAAAATCCACATGACCGGGGGTATCGATCAAATTGAGGATATACTCTTCTCCTTTTACGCCTTTATAATTGATCTGGATCGCATGGCTCTTGATCGTAATTCCCTTCTCTCTTTCCAGGTCCATATCATCCAGCACCTGGTCCATCATGTCCCTGTCACTAACGGTACCGGTTATTTGTAAGAGTCTGTCGGCCAGGGTGGATTTACCATGGTCAATATGCGCGATAATGCAAAAATTCCTGATATTTTTCATGCACGGATCCCTGGGGATTTCAAAAAATGTTCTAAAAAAATTGTGGGCAAACGTAATGAAAAGAGGGGGCCTTTTCGTTATCTTTAAAATAGTCCCGACTCGGTCGGGAACCACACACCCCAGTCTGCTTAATCCCCCTTCGAAGCTATCCGGATCCCCATTAACTGAGCAAGCGCAAAACGAAAACCAAGCCATGAAAAAAGTTTTGCCGATCCTGCTTCTCTGTACAGGCAACTTATTGTTTGGGCAAAGATCAACCCGGATCGAAAGGTTTTTCGATTACAGCTGGAAAGAGTGTGACCCCTCTATTGCCAGGAGCTATGTCATCATACAATCTCGCGACAGCCTCTGGTACCGCAACGATTATTTTATCAGGGAGAAAAAAATACAAATGCAGGGAAGTTACCGCGATAGCTCCTGCAGGATCGCACAGGGACTTTTCTCCTGGTTTCATCCCAATGGTAAACTCCAGGCTACCGGTAAATACCAGGATGGAAAAAAACAGGGACTCTGGTTAAGTTATCACAGTAACGGAATGATGAATGATTCCATCGTCTATCGTGACGGACGTCCATACGGCATATCAAAAAAATGGTTTGCAGATCATAGCTTAATGGATTCTTCCGTGTACAATCAAGATGGGACGGCCCAGCATACGGAATGGTTTGATAACGGCAACCTCTCTTTTACAGGTCAAACGCTTCATGATACTATTTTCGGAAAATGGCAGTACTATCATAAAAACGGGAAGTTAAGTGCATCGGAACTGTATAATAAACAAGGGAGCCTTGTTTCCCGGGATTACTATAATGAACGCGGAACGCATATGGCCGATACCAGTAACCAGGACAGTGATACAGAATTTCCCGGTGGCATACGCGCCTGGAATAAGTTTATCAGTACACAGATCTCTTTCCCGGAAAATTATGAGATCAGCGGTGGGGATAAAGCCATTGTTGTGGTGGATGCAGTAATAGATGAGGATGGAAACGTTACAGACGTGGAAGTGTCCTCTCCTTTTTTTCCCGCATTCGATGCCATTGCGCTGAACGCCATCAAAAAATCACCGAAATGGAAACCAGCCATCAGTCATAACCGGCGGATAAAAAACTCTATCCGGCAACCGGTTACATTTGTACAGGCAGAGTAGTTTATTAAAATGACTGTAAATTCATAACTAATAACTTTACACTCTTAACTCTTAACTCTTAACTCCTATCGTTCATGAAGATCTATTTTGCAGGCGCCATCCGTGGGGGTAGAGACGATATGGATATTTATATTTCCATTGTAGAACAACTAAGGCAATTTGGGGAAGTATTAACCGAACATGTTGCTTATGCGCATTTAACTTCTACCGGGGAAGAAAGCGTTTTGGATCAATCTATTTTCGAAAGAGACCTTCAATGGCTTCGCGAATCGGATATCCTTGTGGCTGAGGTCACGACTCCTTCCCTCGGTGTTGGTTATGAAATAGCGACGGCGGAAAAACTGAACAAACCTGTTATATGTTTATTTCGTCAATCAAGTGGAAAAAAGTTATCTGCTATGATAGCAGGTAACACAAGTATCAAAATACTTTATTACAACTCGCTAACAGAGGTTCAGTCCGTTTTGTCTGATTATTTCAACGTTGCTTCAAACCAGCAATTTATTTGAAACTACCTCTTTTGTTTAAAGAAGGCTTCGATCATTTGTAATTCGGGCTTTTCCTTAAATCGTTTCATGACACCCGGTTGATGTGTGAGAATGGTTTCCGCAAGGATGCAATTACCGCTCAACCCATTCTACACTTTGCCGGTATTAAAACCCGGAACCTTATTGGGCTTTATTAGTCATAACATTCCATGAACTGGTGGGTTTTATTGGCCTACCTGCAGGATCCGTTCCATAATTGTCTTCAAAACTGATAGCCCCATACTTCAATGTAATTGTTTCTGTAGGTGGTTCACCCCCGGTAAGAGCAAGGTCTACTTTCGTAATATATACAGTTGTTAGTGTAATGATCATAAAAGGTTCAGCTGACCCTGCTTTATAATAATTGATCACCACTTTAGGTACATGGGTCCCGGAGTATAATTTCTGCTGCAGGACATTAGAGCTTTTCCCACGAACTTTTGTAAAACTCAGGTCTGCAAATTGTACCTTTCCTGAAGAAGCACCCGTTGTTGCTGAACCAATACTTGTAGCATTTTCGGAACCAAGGGTTAAAGCCATGACTTCGGTTCCTTTGTCCTTTATTTTTGTATCACCTTCTACACCTTCGAAATTGATATAGATCTGTCCATGCATCTGCAGGCTGAATAATGTTGCCGGTATCAAAAGAAAAACTAACAGTAACTTTTTCATAAAAGATGTTTTTAAATTTTTAAATAAAAAAGGAAGTGTGGTAGTTAACACAGTGCGGGTTACTTAAAGGTAGGGTTTCAACCCCTTTTCGGTTGCTTCAGAAAAAAAAATTACAGCCACCCAGAGCGGCGAAAAAAATAATAGAGTAAGGCACAACTACATAAGGTCAGTCCCACGATCAGGGGATAGCCGAAATGCCAGTTCAACTCTGGCATGAACTTGAAATTCATTCCATAAAATCCCGCTACCATGGTGGGCACAGCGATAATGGCGGCCCAGCCCGCAAATTTTTTGGAGACTTCTCCGTGTGAAATAGAAATAAGGGAAAAATTAGCATCCAGGGCTGTATTCAATAATTCCCGCGCGTTGTCGACCATTTCATTGATCCTGACCGCATGATCATATACATCCCGGAAATAGGGCTGCACTTCTTCGGAAATATATTTCAGATCGAATCGCATCAACCGGTTGCTGATGTCGATCAATGGAGAAACGGCTCTCTTGACTTCCAGTAATTCCCTTTTCAGTGTATAGATCTGTTCCGTGGTCTCACGGCTGGGTTTTTCCTTGAATATTTTGTCTTCGATCTCTTCCAGGTCCATTTCCATTTCATGCACCACGGGGAAATACTGGTCCACAATAAAATCCATCACTGAATAAAGTGCAAACCCCTGCCCTTTCCCAAGCAGGGCCGGGTTGCTTTCACAACGGGCACGTACATCGGCATAAGATATACTGGAACCATGCCGGACCGTCACAACGAAATTACTTCCCAGGAAAAAATGGGTTTCCCCGAAATCGATGCGATGATGTTCGCTGTTCACATGCGCTGTACGCAGCACAATGAATAATGAATCGCCATACATTTCGAGTTTGGGACGCTGGTGGGCCACATGCGCATCTTCAATGGCAAGATCATGCAGACCGAATTCCTGTTGTACCTGGGATAAAACTTCCTCGGAAGGTTCGTGGAGCCCGATCCACACAAATTGGTCAGGCCGGGCCAGCATGGTATGAACTTCCTGGAGTTCTACATTGGCGATCCGGCGGCCCTGGGAATAGGCAGCGCAGTTAACTACCTCTTTCATCTTAACTAATATACAATCATCCACGCATTTCGTGGATTTTTATTTCCCCTAATTTTGAAATATAATATTCCCTTAATGAAAGAAGTTGCCAGTACTATCCAAACACTGATCGACACGCATACAATTTCCATGATGAAGATTCCTGCCGTGGAAATAAGTCAAAAGCCGGGCCCCGGGCGCTGGAGTAAAAAAGAGATCATTGGACATATGCCAATCGGAGGATGAACATACCCTCCGATGGCTGGCTGAAGATTATTTGAAACATTTAAAGCATCACGTCCACCAGGTGCTGGACCTGGAACCGGTGGCTTATCCGTAACCAGGGTTAATTCTCAACGATTCCGTCGGCTTTGAATTGCTTGAAGACATTGATCGCGCTATCGCTGAGCTTAGCATGTTTGAAGGGCATGAATCCACGGTCTCCCGGGTTCAATTCAATTCTCCTTATCATTTCATCGATATCCGCTTTCACATTGGGATAATTATCGTAGGCCTTCTTATTGCCTCCTTTGGAAGGCACATGGCAGGGAACGCAATTGTTCATGATCATCGGGACTATGTTATTCGTGTAGCTCACTTTGGCAACGGTAGTCGTTGTTGTATTGGTGGAATTGGTAGAAGAAGTGGCTTTTTTGGAATGGCTGCAATAAGTAAAGGCAACCACGGTCACTACAAGGGTCAAGAATAAAATCATTTTTTTCATGTCGGTCATATTTAACCTTAAATATATTAAATCCTGTGAATAAATAATACCTATTTCCATAACTGGTAAAAGGTCCCGACCATTCGTCGACATTCATCGGTCAACGATCCATAACTTTGCGCCAATTTTATGCTTACCGGCACTGCGAAAACATACCGTAACGCTTACTCGGGATTATCCAACTCCACCTGGTTATTGTCGCTGATCATGCTGATCAACCGGAGTGGTACCATGGTGGTGCCTTTCATGACACTTTACCTGACCAGCCCTAAAATGGGATATACCATCGGGCAGGCGGGAATTGTATTTGGATTATTTGGTGCCGGTGCTTTTACAGGTGCATTCCTGGGAGGTAAACTCACAGATAAAATTGGTTTTTACCCGGTACAATTGATAACCCTTGCAGGCGGCGGCCTGCTTTTTATGTTATTGGGGCAGATGAAAACCTACCCATTGATCTGTACATTCACTTTCCTGCTCAGTTTCGTGAATGAAGCATTCAGGCCTGCTAATTCAACGGCGATAGCATTTTATAGCCGGGATGAAAACCGGACACGCTCCTATTCGCTGAACCGCCTGGCGATTAACCTGGGCTGGGCGGTGGGAAGCGGCCTCGGTGGTATCCTTGCACATATCAATTATGAATTATTGTTCTGGGTAGATGGGACCACCAATATCCTGGCAGCCGTGATCATGTGGATCTTCCTGAAGCCTGTACAATACAAACCTTCTCAACAAACGCCCGTGGAAGGTGAGATCAAACGATCCCCTTTTAAGGATTCCACCTATCTTTTTTTCGTAATCAGCACCATGCTTTTTGCCAGTTGTTTTTTCCAGCTCTTTACCAATATGCCGGTTTATTATAAAAAAGAATTGCATTTCTCTGAGCCCTTCATTGGATTATTAATGGCCACGAATGGCTTATTGATCGCCTTAGTGGAAATGGTCATGATCTATAAGCTGGAGGGAAAAAGAAATAATATCGATTACATCATCGCGGGTGTTTTTATAGTAGGCATCTCCTTTCTTATTCTGAATTCTCCGGGTATGGGAGCGATCCTGGCATTCGTCATGATCGGCTTAGTGACTTTTGGAGAGATACTGGCCATGCCCTTTATGAATAGTTATTGGATCGGGCGAACGCAGACATCTAATCGGGGGCAGTATGCAGCCCTTTATACGATGGCCTGGTCGGCTGCGCAGACCCTGGGACCGATGGGTGGTGCACAACTGGCACAATTAACGAATTTTCATATTTTATGGTGGGCGGTGGGTGGTCTTTCTGTCATAGCCTCTTTAGCCTTTATACAATTGCGTCGTCGGTAGAAGGGATTAAAATGCTAAAATGCTGATATGCTGATATGCTGATATGCTGATATGCTGCATCCTTTTAAACAGGCTTTTCGTCCCCTATAGAATGCTTTGTATTTCATTAGCATATGAGCAATTTAGCATTTTAGCACATTAACCTACATTTGTCAAAATTGAATCGAATGCAGCGGCTTTTTACCCTTATCCTGATCCTTTTGATTAGTCAAACTTCACGTGCCCAGGCTCTTCAACGACCCAAATTGGTAGTAGGCATTGTCATCGACCAGATGCGCTGGGATTATTTATACAGGTATTATGAAAGATTTGATGCAAAAGGAGGGTTTAAAAGGTTAATGAACCAGGGTTTTTCATGCGAGAATACCATGATCCCCTATATACCAACGGTTACTGCTCCGGGTCACAGTAGCATTTACACAGGTTCCGTTCCAGCCATCAGCGGGATCACCGGGAATATCTGGTGGGATTATGCTCTTGGAAAATCTGTTTATTGTACAGACGATTCAACTGTCAACTCTGTCGGCAGTACTGATAAATGGGGGAAAATGAGTCCGCGGAAATTGCTGGTCACCACGATCTGTGATGAATTGAGAATAGCGACCAATTTTAAAAGCAAAGTGATCGGCATCGCAATGAAAGACAGGGGTTGCATACTCACGACGGGCCATTCCGCCAATGCCGCATATTGGTTTGATGAAACGACAGGCGACTGGATCACTTCCACTTACTATATGAATGAATTGCCGGATTGGCTGAAAGAATTTAATAGCCAAAAACTTCCGGATAAATATTTCACACAGGGCTGGTCCACACTTTTCCCGATAGAAACCTATACAAACAGTACCGCAGACGAAAAAAGTTATGAAGCAAAAATGTTTGGTCCGGATGCAAAAGGGTTTCCTTACGACCTGAAAAGCTTTGTGGGGAAAAAATATAATACGTTATTGAATACTCCCTTTGGGAACACCTATACGGCTGAACTGGCAAAATCCATTATCATCAACGAAAATATGGGGAAAGGACAGGCTACAGATTTCCTGGCCATTAGCTTTAAATCGACTGATTATGTGGGACATTCTACCGGGCCCAATTCGATAGAAACGGAGGATGTGTACTTACGGCTTGATAAAGACCTGGGCGAACTATTCGAACTGCTTGATTCAAAAATCGGGAAAGGACAATACACCGTTTTTCTCTCTGCCGATCATGGTGTGGCACAGGTGCCCGAATACATGCAGGAAAACAGGATGCCCGGGGGAAGAGTAAGTTCTTCGAAGATGGTTGCTGAGCTGAATGGTTTATTGAAAACTAAATTTGCAGTTGATAAACTGGTGGTCAGCGGAGAAAATTTCCAGGTATATCTTAACCATGTAGCGATCGATTCTGCAAAATTGAACAAACCTGAGATCGTAAACGTCGTCGTTAATTATTTACTCGCGCTACCCGGGATCTCGAAAGCATTTGCCTCGACAGACATGAATATAGTTCCTCTTCAACCCCGTTTCCGGGAATTGATCAACAATGGATATTATCCCAACCGCAGCGGGGATGTTCAATATATATTAAACCCGGGAACCATCAGTTACTGGTCGCCAACAGGCACCACCCATGGCGGCGGCTATGCTTATGATTCGCATATTCCGCTATTGTGGTATGGTTGGGGCGTGAAACAGGGCAGGTTGAACCGGGAAACAAGTATGACAGACATTGCGGCCACCCTGGCAGCATTACTGCATATCCAAATGCCCAGCGGTTGTGTAGGGAAAGTGATACCGGAATTAATGAAATAAATGAAAAGATCACACTTGATAAACTTTTGTAATTTTCTGTATTGAACGTTAACAAGCAAACAAGTTTTATGAAAAGATCCACCTCCCTTCTTCTTACACTGTTGTTGCTGACAGGTATGGGCGCATTTGCCCAGCCACGTGTAGACAGCATCAAATTCTTTTGGGATGAAAAGCCGGTACAGGTTCTCATCGAAACCGATTACAAGAAGCTGTTCGCGGAAACCACCAGTGAAATGATCTTACCGGCTACGGTAACAATGACCTTTCCCGACACTACGGTGATCAAAGAAGATATCCGTATCAACAC
>DATINK010000139.1:0-3027 GCA_035474355.1 Chitinophagaceae bacterium
GTTACATTCAATGACACTACTTACAAATATTTACTCCGGCGACCCAAAAGCAGTGGACATATTCATCTGGGGTACACCTGCAATCCTAATTGGTATATAAGCCTGGGTGTAAAGTTTGCCAGTGATCGTTATGATGTCGGCGGCTACCAGGAACCGGATGTGAAATTGGATGGGTCCCTTATTTTGAACGCCTATGCCTCTTATAAATTAAACAGGTCCGTAGAGTTTTTCACTGATTTACAGAATATCACAAATACACATTTCTTTGAAATCTGCGGATTTTCGGCTACGCCGTTTACAGTGTCGGGTGGTATAAGGGTGAAGCTTTAAAACTCTTCGGCCAAATCTATTATCTTTGCCACCCTCCGGCGAGGTAGCTCAGGCGGTTAGAGCGCAGGATTCATAACCCTGAGGTCATGGGTTCAACTCCCATCCTCGCTACAGCTTTTCCGACGAGTCTCCTCCAAATTATAGGAAGATTACAAGTTATAGGAAAGCCAGAGGGACTCGTCGGCAAACCGCTAGCTGGACCGACGAGTCCTTCTTATTTTCCTTAAACCCAAATCTTTCCTTATGCCAGGAAGAGACTCGTCGGAGAAGTATCCGTACCACCTCTTAGTGGTATATACCTCAAAGTTCCTGGTTAATCTTACGCTCATCGCCAATTCAATATTATATTGCAACATGGCAATCCATAGAGTAATAACAACTCCGGGTATATACTTCGTCACATTTACCTGTTACGAATGGCTTCCACTCATCGACCTTGCTAATGGATATGATCTTGTTTATAAATGGTTTACTGTTTTATCAAATGCTGGTCATGCAATAACGGGTTTTGTGATTATGCCCAATCACATTCATGCCTTGTTATATTATGCTGGGGGAAGAATGAATTTTAATACAATCATTGGAAACGGCAAAAGATTTATGGCTTACGAGATCGTTAACCGTTTAACAATCTCGAATCAGGAAAGCCTTTTAAAGATTTTAAAAGATGCCATTAGCCTGGAAGAAATGAGAAGAGGGAGGCATCATCAAGTTTGGATAGAATCTTTTGATGCTAAAGAATGCAGGACAAAAGGGTTTATTCTACAAAAACTCAATTATATCCATAATAATCCTTGCTCTGGTAATTGGCAATTGGCAGACAATCCTATTCATTATCCGCACAGCTCTGCATCATACTATAGTAATGGTGTCCATACTTCATATCCGGTAGTTGATTATCGAACGCTTCTCCGACGAGTCTCCTCCCACTAAAGACAATAACAAGTTATAAGAAAACCAGAGGGACTCGTCGGCAAACCTCAATGATGCCGGCGAGTCTTTCCGCTTCTCCGACGAGTCTCCTCCCGTATATAGTAAATTGACTTGCTTTGGGGACTCAGGAGGGACTCGTCGGCAAGTCTAGTGAGGCCGATGAGCATTTTTTCTCCGACGAGTCGCCTCCCAATTCTAATACCCTAACATGCTTTAGAGTACTAAGGAGGAACTCGTCGGAGAAAAGTGTGTTATTTCTTCTTCTTCTTTATAAACCGGGAAACTGATCAAAAACAGTGTGCCCTTGTCGACGACACTTTCCACCCTTACCGATCCGTGGTGGGATTGAACGATGGAACCCGATGTAGCCAGTCCCAGTCCCATCCCGTTTTTTTTCATGGTGAAGAAGGGTTCAAAAAGTTTATTAAGATACTCGGGGGGGATCCCGCAGCCATTGTCCCGGATGGAAACAGTAAAATTATCCCCCGAACCTGACATCGAAAGCTGGAGCAGCCCCTTGTTCTCCGGCATGGCTTCAATCGCATTGAGAATGATATTTGTAAAGGCAATGACCAGTTTGGGCCTGTCTGCATTTATATAATAAGGTTTGTCGGGATAGTTTTTTTTCACTTCTATATGTCGCAGGTTGATCCTGTCAGAAGCGATCGACAGGCTTTCATCCAGGATTTCCTGCAAGGAATCTTTTACGAAGGTCAATTCCATAAGCTTGGTCAGGTTGAGTAATTCTTTGATGATCTGGTTGATCCGTGTACAATTTCTTTGAAGAATATTGAACAGGTCTTTATCTGTCCCCTCCTCGCTGATGGAATAACGAAGATTTTCAGCAGATAGACTGATATTATTCAACGGGTTCCTGATCTCATGAGCCAGTATCCGGACCAATCGTTCATTAGCTGCCAGCTTTTCAGCCTGGAGATTGACCAGTTCGGCAACTTTCAGGTTCGTGATATCATGGACAATTCCATGCAGGATGGCTGAACCATGGGAACCCGGTTGCGGAGTAATCGATAGCAGGCAGGGCGTCCTGGTTTTATCTTTTCCTTCTATTTGAATCTCAACTTCACTGATCACTTCTCCTTTTTCTATTAATTTTTTCAATTTCTCTTTTTGGTCTTCATCAGGTATGAATTCAAATAAATTATGGGGTGCATTTGCACTTCCATTCATCCCGAATAATTTACTAAATGCTTCATTTTTTTCGTTGATGAAAAGCTGCTGGTCAGAAATAAAAACCGCATCCCTGGAATTTTCAAACAAGTTGCGGTACTTGATCTCCCTGGCTCTCACTTCCCTGAGTGCAGCTGACCTGTCAAGAGAATACCGGATACACCTTTCCAGTTTTTCTGTATTCAGGTCCGATTTAACGAGGTAATCGGTTGCGCCATTTTCCATGGCCCGGATATCGATCGATTTGTTTCCTTTTCCTGTCAGCAAAACAATGGGAACATCGTTACCCATCGCCGCAGTTTCTTTCAACAGGTCAATGCCTGTCAGGTTACCGAGGCGGTAATCCACAAAATAGATGTCGCATGCATTTCTTTTGATGCTCTCGATCCCGGATGCATAGTTATTGCACCAATGAACAGAATAAGTCCTGTCCCCCATGGCGGCGATATATTCTTTAATGATGAAAAAATCATCTTCATCATCATCGACCACCCCGATCCTTATATATTGGCCATTTTGCATTTATGCGGACATTGCGGGTAAAATCACTTCAAAACAAGCGCCGTCCCCGTTACC
>DATINK010000140.1:0-25492 GCA_035474355.1 Chitinophagaceae bacterium
GATCAGGGTTTCAGTATAGCGGATCTGCTTGTTGATCTGCCCAATGAGCTGATCGGTAGCATTGAGTTGTTGCATGAGTTGCAATACTTGCTGGTTACGCTGGCTGAAAAAATAATCTCTTTTCACCAGACGGCTCCTTTCCAGTATGTCAATTTTCGCTAATTGTAATTTCTTCTGATGCCCGTCATAGATCGGGATACTGAGATTGATGCCCACGCTGGCGCCGAAATTCTTATAAGGCTTATAAGTCAAAGATGAATTGTATCCGGCATCTGCGAAGACACTCACTTTGGGGCGGTAGCTCAACTCAATGGCACTGCGATCGTTTAACAGCTTCAGGCTATCCAAAACAAATTGTTTGTAAAACACCGATTGCGTGTAGTCGCCGAAACTTTCAGTACTTAATTGAGGATCTTTTAACGCGATAACAGCGGTATCGAGAATGCCTGCCAGGTAATTCAACCCCGCCAGGTCAAAATGGTATTGGATCTCCAATTGGGATGTGTTGAGCAATTGCTGCTGGAGTGTTACCACAAATGCCAGGTACTCTGATTGCTTGAAGACATTGTCCTGCGTAAGCTTTTTAAGCAAACTATCCTCTCTTTTCAGTAACCCATTGATATGATAGTTAAAGTCAAGTTGCAGCTGTTCTCCAAAGGCAATAATATACTGGTCGATAATTGTCTTGCGCAGATCCTTTTCAGATATTTTGACAGTATTACCGGATAATAGTCCTTGTAGCTGTAACCCTGCTATCTGTAGCGCCGTATTCTTGTTTGTAAAAAAAGATTTAGTCACCTGTACAAGTCCCGAGATCTGTTGTCCATTGGAAATAACCTCGTCATATCCCCAACCGCGAATGATGGGAGCGTAGCTATTATTGCTGATACCGTTTACCTGTGGTTTGAGTCCTGCCATTAACAATTGACTGTCCAGGGAGATCATCTGCAACTGGCTTTGATAATCCTTTAGCAATGGACTATTGGCCAGGCCCTGGTTGACATAATAGTCCAGGTTGTCGCGTTGTGCGATAGAAATAAATGATCCTTGCAATAAAAACAGTAACCCCAATAAACGTCGCATGTGAGATCGGTTTACATTCTTTTTTATTGCCCAAAGACCAGCACCTGGAATGATCCCGGGATCATCCTGGGTCTTGCGCCTTTTGCTGCATTCGGATCGGGTTGTTCAAAATCGGCCGTTGGAAGATAGATCAAATGTGTTTTCTCATCCACTGCGATGGTCCGGGCCCCTCTTTTTGTCGTGATCGTACCAACATTTTCGATCTGACCTGTTGATTTAATCTGAAAGACGGACATAGTCCCTTCCCCGTTCGATGTAAAGATGTACTTATTATTAGAATCAAATCCTACGCCATCACAACCGTCGCCTATTTTCAGGCTGTCTTGTAGTTTTCCCGTAGAAGCATTTACCACCGCGAGCAATTTATTCCCACAACCGGCAAATAACCGGTTTGATTTTTTATCGAGGACCAGCCCGGTGGGTTCTTCGGCAGGCAGAATAGACCAATGCGCAATGACGGTAAAAGATTTCATATCGATAGCCACGATCTCGTTTTTGTCTTCAACATTGACATAAAGTTTACCCATTCCGTCTGATACAGCCGTTTCAGGTTTTCCACCCACGTCGACACTATCCAGTAATTTATTATTAACGGGGTCGAGCCGGCTCAGGTTTTTACCCCGCCCGTTACAAGTGATGATCATTTTGGAGAAAGGCTCGAAGAGAATAGCATCCGGATTCTGGCCCGTGGGAATCTGGGTGATTATTTTATTTGTTATAAGGTCAAATACGGTTACGGTATTTAATCTTCCGTTACTGGTAAAACCTTTGTTCTGATCCTTGTCAAAAGCGATACCATGCACTCCGGTCGTATTTTCTATGATCCCTATAGAATCTCCTGTCGTCAGGTCCAGGATATTGACCTGGGTACTGTGGGAGACATAGAGACGGTTGTTACCCGGACCCACTGCGAGATAATCCCAGCCGCCCGGGCTTTTAATGTGGAAAGTGTTCACCAGGTGAAATTCTTTTTGGGCCTTTGCTCCTGTAATGGTCATGACCATTACCGAAAGGATAAACAGGGATTTTATCATGATATGAAACGTTTTAGTCTTCATGGTTTTTTCAACCTCAAAGAGAGTTATCAAATTGTAATTTTTCTTCATTATTTTTTTTGACCAGTTTTCCAAAACGCCAACTGACGCCAAAATAAACGATCCGGGCGTCTCTTCTGCCTACTACTACCTGGTTGATAAAAGCTGAATTCAATTCCGAACGTTGTTTCAGGGAATTGAACAGGTCTGAGACCGTAAGGGTCAGGGAAACTTTTTTCTTGAACAGATCCTGTCGCATGCCTGTATTCAGGACGAAGCTGCCGAAAATCTTTCCTTGCGGAGTCAACCGTGCCGACCGGAAATTACAACTTACCTGTAAAAGCGTAGTCGGGCTGAGGGTGACCGTTGAATTGAAATTGGTACTCATAGAAATGATCGAGCGATTATTGCTGTAACCCAGGTTCGTAGCATCGATGGTATTATAAAAGAAATTCGAGCTCAGGGTAATGGAAATATTTTTTCCTGCTTTGGCGGAAAAGATAAGTTCCAGGCCTGCTGACTGATCGTTGGAAAGGTTTTGTTGTGTTGTCAGCAATACAGAATCATTTAACGGGATCGTGACCGAAGTAAATCCATGCCTCCGGTGCCGGTAATACAGGCTGGGTACAATGGAATATTTATCATTCTGCCATTTAAAACCAAATTCAACGGAATGGGTGATCTCCGGCAGCAGTTTGGGATTCCCCGCGCGCAGGTTATTCGGATCCTGGTATTCGGGGAAAGGATTCAGGTCATCTCCCTCGGGACGATTCACGCGCTTGCTATAATTCAACTGCCATTCAAGTTTTTTTATTTTGTATGATAAATGGATGGTCGGGTATGTTTTAAAATAATTGTTCCTGATCGAAGAATCTTTTGTGACCAGTCGACCCCTGATAATGGCCTCTTCAAATCGCAAACCCAATTCATACCCGAATTTTTCATAACTGTGCTGCCAGGTTCCATAGAATGCATGGATCGCTTCATGGTAGGTAAAACGATTGGACACAGTCATGTCTTTTACAAACCGGTGTAAAACAGTATCATAGTATTCACCATAAAAATCCAGGTTGCGCTGGTTGAATGATCCATCATACCCGGCTTCAAGTTTTGAGTCTTCAGATAACGGATTGGAATAATCAAATGTCAGCTCCTGCTGGTTGTCTGTTTGCCGGATCACGGTATTATCCATAGAGGAGGGCTTAACCGGGAAATGAAATGCATTGGTATAATGATTGTCTTCTTTTTCATCCGAGGATGAAACATTCAGTTCCGCGCGCAATTCATGGTCCTCTTTTGGAAACCGATGTTCCCAGAAAGCCGTAACATCCTTTTCTTTTTCATATTCCGGATCATAACGCAACCGGTCATAATCAGTGATTAACAGGTGATTCTTATCGTAATAGAATTTGTTTGTCATATCATTTCTAACCTGGTCCCGGTAATGATAATTCCCCGATAGACCGATACTGTTATGTTCGTTCAGTTCATCTTCCATGCCCAGTGTTACAAAATGTGATAGGGGGCGAACCGGTGATTGGTTATTTTCGGTATAATAGGATGTGATCTGGCCTGAACCATCCATGTATTGTCTTTGTATATTATTCGTTCGAAGGCGGCGGTCCTGGCGGATACTATAATTACTGAACAGGTTCAATTTCCCGGGCTTATAATTGAGATTCAGGCTCCCGTTGACCCGGCTCTTGTTGCCTATATTCCCGATCAGGGAACCCGTCCATCCGCCTTTTGCATTTTTTTTCATCACGATATTGATGATCCCCGCATTTCCATCAGGTTTATACCGTGCAGAGGGGTTGGTGATCACTTCAATTCTTTCAATTGTATTGGCCGGGATCTGTTGCAGTACTTCCGCCCGTGACTTTCCCATCAACGGCGAAGGCCTTCCATTGATCAATATCATTACATCGCCGGCTCCGCGCAGGGTGACTTGTCCTTCGATATCCACTTCCACGGAAGGGATATTTCTTAAGATATCACTTGCTGATCCACTTTGGGCCATGATATCCTGGGTAACATTGTAAATTTTTCGGTCAATAGAGGTGTTCAGCAACGATTTACGGGAAGTGACGACTACTTCTTTCATGTCCTTTGTCAATAAGCCGATTTCAATACTGCCAAGATTTTCCCTTGCCTGGTTAACTGTAAAAGGGATGATATTTTTTTCATAACCAATGAAACTGCAAAGAAATATATACTTGCCGGGTTTTATTTTTTCAATACTGAACTTTCCTTTACGGTCAGTAACGGTTGTGCTGATGACCGCACTATCACCAGGGTTCAATAATTGTAAGGTGGCAAACTCAATGGGAAGCTTTGAAGATCTGTCTACGACAGTTCCCGTCAAAACCGAAGTTCCGGATTGCGCTGAAACGAGCGTGGGAAGAGTTGACAGCAAACAACTCAACAGAACCAGGCATATAATAAGTTTCAATCGCATTAATTAATAAAACCACCGGCAGCACTCACTTTTATCTCCCTTTTTTTTCCGTTCCATTTGATAGTGGCTTCATAATATACTTTGTTTCCCGGCTCTTCTACTTTTTCTATCACGGAAAAAACGGATCCCGGGTATTTTGTATCCACAGCTGATGCGACAGCAGCCGGCAGATCAGTCACCGGGATCGTTGTTTCCGTTACCACCCAGTCTCCATTGGCTTTAAAATTTGCCGAGACTGCACGTGAGCTGAGTTTAAATTCCGCTTCAAATTCGGTTTTATCTTCCTTACTCCATTTTACATTAGTAGTAGTGGGGAACCTGGCTGCAAATGACGTCAGTACAGCCTCCGGTACTTTTGTAGACTGACAGCCCGCGGATATACTGGCTGATAAACCCAGGGCCAGCACTAAAAAATTGTTTCTCATGACAAATCATTTTCAATAAACCTACAGGTTGATACTGAAGAAAATCTGATTTTACTTTATCAAAACACGAGGGTAAAAAAATGGACGCCTTCTTTGAATTCATACTGTATTGAATAACCGTATTGGTCGCAAATTCGCTTTACGATGGCAAGTCCCAGCCCGGTACCATCTGAATGTTCGGATTTCCAGAAACGGTCGAAAATGCGGTGACTGTCCAATGCATTCCGGCCGGGGTTACTGATCATAAAGCTTTTATTATCCGAATGAATACAGATTTCCCCCTGTCCATCAGCGTGCTTGATCGCATTAATGACGAGATTGCTGATCAGTGTGTCTGCCAGCTGGGGATTCATTGTAACATGCAGATCTTTCATCTCATTGTTAAGCGCCAATTTTTTTTCCTGCATCCATTCGTCGAATTCAAGGAATTTATTTCTTACAGCGGCACGTATATCTACTACACTGCTTTCCGAAAATAAGTTGTTCTCAATTTTTGCAAGTAATAAAAGCGATTGGATCAATTTCGACATTTTATCCACTGCATTGTAAATACTTTGCAGGTGGGTGAGGTTCTTTTCACTTAATGCGGGATCCTGTATCAGCACATCCAGTTTGGAGATCACAATGGCAAGAGGGGTCTGGATTTCATGCGAGGCATGATCGGTAAAGTGTTTGAGTGATAGATAGTCTTTGACCACTTTCTCTGTCATCAGGTTGACGCTTTCATTCAATTCATTGAATTCATGGATGGCAGCTTTTTCCGTTTTGATCGGGACAGGCGCATCCAGGTTAAAACTCTTGATCGCCGACAAAGTTGCCCGGAACGGTTGCCATAATCTTTTTACAAAGAACCGGCTGGCAAAGAATAATAAACTGCTTAATATAAGGATCAATCCCAGTGTGATCAGGAGTATGAGTCCTATCATCTCTTCCGTTTCTTCCTGGGATTTTGTAACCGATGCCGTGTACCATTGACCGTCGACCTGCACCGGGAACAGCAATTGACGGCACAGCTCATTCTCTTTTTCTTCCTCATCATATAACCGGAATGTCCTGAAGCTTTGCGGGAAAACCTGATCTGCTTTTTTAAACTCTATCTTTTGATCTTTATAGGTCGTGGCAGCCGGTAATGTATGCTCCGTTTGGATAAAATCCTGTATTTCCACCTGCTCCACACGCAGCGTGTTGTCCAGTTGTTCTTTCAGTACATAATGAATGAGAAAATAATACCCAATACCTGCGATCAGGAGAACAATGATGGATGAAATAATGGAGATCCTGTTGTACTGAGCCTGGAGTTTCATTGATCTGTTAGTTTATAGCCCATGCCATAAAGCGATTTTATATAGTCCCCACCTCCTTTTTCCTGAATTTTTTTTCGCAGGTTCTTGATATGGGTATAAATAAAATCAATGTTCTCTCCTGTTCCGATTTCATGGCTCCAGAGATGGGAGATCAATGCATTTTTAGAGATCACTTTGCGTTGATTGGAAATAAAATAAAGCAACAACTCATATTCTTTGCGTGTCAGGTCGACCATACTGTTCTCTACCCGTACTTCCTTCGTAAGCAAATCAATAGAAATTTCATTAAAGCTGATAACGTTACTGCCGTTATGCATCTTGCGCCGGATAATGGCATTGATCCTGGCTGCCAGCTCTGAAAGGTGAAATGGTTTTACCAGGTAATCATCTGCCCCGAGCTGTAAGCCATGGATCCGGTCGTCAATAGAATTTTTGGCAGAAATGATAATGACGCCATCACTTTTATTATTGTTCTTCAATTCCTGTAATAGCTTCAGGCCTGAGCCACCCGGCAGAGAAATGTCCAGCGCAATGCATTCATATTCTGAAGTTTCTATTTTATCCTGTGCCTCCTTAAAATCGAAAGCTACTTCACATACATAACTTTCATGTTGCAGGTAAGTGACCATACTTTCCACCAGTTCTTTTTCATCTTCAATGATCAATAGCTTCATGAGCCGAAATCTACCCTTTTTTTCATTATTATCAATAGCATCTCTTCAGAATTCCTTTAGATTTGCCCGTTAGTTTGTGACGCATAATTTTATTCCAGACACAAAATAAAAAAAATGAATGCCAGTAAGCGTTTAATTATCATTGCCCTTTCTTCTTTGTTATTGGGAAGATCTGAAAAACTTTTTGCGCAAAAACACGCCGACAACGATACCAGTTACTATGAAACTTTCTGGCACCATTTAACAACCCGGTTATACATGGCCCAAAAGTTCACGCACTTTTCGATGCCATCCAACGGATCAGTTGCTGAGCTTCAGTATGTGGCCAACCCAAAACTGAACCTGGGAATCGGCGTCACCTGGCACAATCTTTCCGCCAATATTTTCTACGGGTTCGGTTACCTGAATAACAAGGACACGGTGAAAGGCAGCACCAAGGGTCTTGACCTGCAAATACATTTATTTCCCCGTAAATGGGTGATAGACCTGTATGTCGTTATGCCCAGAGGGTTTCACCTGAATCCGAAAGGCTACGCTACCAGTCCTAATAAATATTATTACCGGCCCGATGTGAAGGAAAGGATATATGGATTTTCAATGGTCCGGGTTCCGAATAAAGCGAAATTCTCTTACCGTGCCGCACTCAATAACAATGAATGGCAAAAGAAATCCGCAGGATCCTGGCTTTATGGGGCACATGGATATTATATCATCATGGAAAGGGAAAATGAAGACAGTTTATTGGTTCCGAGTCAGCTGCAAGGCGCTTTTCCTAAAATGAATGGGATCAGCGAAGCGAGATTTTGGTCTTTTGGGCCCTGCGGCGGATATGGTTACACGCTGGTGATGAACAAACATTTTTATATCATGCTTTCATTAGTACTCGGTCTTGACATCAATATCATGACAGAAGAACATGGTGAACTGGACTGGAGAAAAAATACAAGGTTCGCCGGTACATTAGAATATAAAACCGCAGTGGGATATAATGGCCCTGACTGGGGATTCAGTTTTTCCGGCGCCGGGGGTAATTTCATGGCCAAGGGGGCTTCCACGCAAAAATATGATATCAAAGGAGGCCAGTTTAAATTTGCGCTCACCAAAAAAATTGATACTAAAAAGAAACCGGGCAAAAAATAGTGTTGACGATCAGGCAAAACCCCTTCTGCATATTTTATATAAGAAGGGGCTTTTTATTCCAGGTCCATCAACATGGGGTGTACATTCCGGGTAACTTATGGTAGAACAGATAGTGCTTGATTTCGTGTAAGTTTGTCAATAAATCCAGCGCATGTCCGACTACCTGAATATTTCCGATTTCCTGACGCCCCTGAACCTACGGGAGATCTCTCATGATGAAGCATATAAGGATGGCCAGCTGGGCCATGTGATCAATTCTTACGGAGAAGAATTTCCTGATCTTGATGAAGCCCAGATCGTATTGGTAGGTTGCGGTGAACAAAGAGGCAGCGGACTTATTCACGGACAAAGCGAAGCCCCGGATATCATCCGCCGGCATTTTTACAACCTTTATTACTGGCACCCCGACATTAAGATCGCTGATGTGGGGAATATACGGACAGGATCCCTCTACACCGATTCTTATGCTGCGTTGAAAACGGTTGTGCACGAGATCATCAACGATGGCAAAACGGTGATCATCCTGGGCGGATCTCACGACCTGACCCTTGCGCAATACAATGCTTATGCCGATAACAATAAAGCGATCGATGCCACTTGTGTTGACGCGCTCATCGACCTCAATCTCGATTCACCCTTCCGGCATGAGAATTTCCTCATGGAAATGCTGACAGGTGAACCCAATTTTATCCGGCACTATAATCATATCGGCTTCCAAAGTTATTTTGTACATCCCCGGATGCTGGAAACGATGGACAAACTCAGGTTCGATTGTTACCGGGTGGGCAGCGTGAAAGAAAGTATTGATGAGATGGAACCCGTGATCCGCAACTGCCATCTTTTTTCATTGGATATAACAGCGATAGCGCATCCTTATGCTCCAGCCAATAGCCTTTCCCCCAATGGATTTAACGGGGAAGAAGCCTGTGTGTTGATGAGATATGCCGGCATGAGCCCGAATGTAAACAGCATCGGTATCTACGGGTATGATGCGCAGCACGATAAAGAGGACCTTACAGCCAAACAGATCAGCCATATGCTCTGGTATATACTGGACGGCAGGAGCCGGGGCAGGCGAGAGGCCCAGCTGGATGAAAAGGATTCCTTTAATGAATACCATACTGCATTTGCGGAGGTAGCAACCACTTTCCTGCAAAGCAAGAAGACCGGCCGTTGGTGGATGCAGTTGCCTAATAAGAATTTTATTGCCTGTAGTTATAAAGACTATCTGCTTGCCAGCAGCAATGAAATTCCGGAAAGATGGCTTAGAGCACAAGAAAGGGGATGAAGAAAATAAGGAATAAGAAAGTAATATTATGCATGTAATTCGAACAGGCATCTGCTCATTCGGGATGAGCGGAAAATTATTCCACGCACCGTTTTTACACGCTCATCCTGGATTTGAATTAACCGCCATTGTTGAAAGACACAATAACGATTCCCGCGAGCGTTATCCGGCAAGCAAACTGTATCGTTCCATCGAAGAGATGTTAAAGGAAAAGGAATTACAGCTAATCATTATCAATACGCCTTCTTATTTACATTTTGAACATGCAAAAGCTGCCTTGCAAGCCAATAAACACCTGGTGATCGAAAAGCCCGTGACATTGACGGTGAAAGAAGGAGAAGAATTAAAACAACTCGCTGAAAAAAATAAGCTTTTTATCAACGTTTACCAGAACCGGCGCTATGATGGTGACTACCGTGCTGTAAAAGATATTATTTCTAAAGGCGTATTGGGTGAAATACGGGAAGCTGAGATACGGTACGATCGATACCGCCCGGTATTTGGAGGTAAACAGCATAAAGAAGGCGATCTTCCCGGTGCCGGAAATATCTATGACCTTTCCCCACACCTGGTCGACCAGGCCATTCAATTATTCGGCTGGCCCAAGGCCCTCTTCGCCGACCTTTGGAAAATGAGAGAAGATGTCCAGGCCGCCGATTATTTTGAGCTTCTCTTTTATTATGATCAGCTCAGGGTGAGGTTAAAAGCCACCGTCATTGCCAGGGAAAGTATCTATGCTTATGTTTTGCATGGAATGAAAGGATCTTTTCTACAGCAACGTTCCGATATGCAGGAACAGGAATTGTTAGCCGGCAAAGCTCCTTCACTTCAATCCTGGTGCCCCGGACCTGCCGCACCCGATGGC
This sequence comes from Chitinophagaceae bacterium, assembly GCA_035474355.1. Classification (GTDB taxonomy): domain Bacteria; phylum Bacteroidota; class Bacteroidia; order Chitinophagales; family Chitinophagaceae; genus DATINK01. Next base: position 10,272 of record DATINK010000140.1, read on the forward strand.
ATTCTCCATACAGAAATCAATGGTGAAGTGATTCGAAAAGAAACTACATCAGAACCGGGCAACTACATGGGATACTATGATGATCTTCATAAAGCGCTAACGGGGAAGGGACCGAACCCTGTTCCGCTAGAAGATGGGATCAGGAATACGAGGATCATTGAACTGGCGCTGCAGAGCGTGAAAGAGAGAAGAATTATTGAAATGTAAAATGTAGAATACAGAATGTAGAATGTAAAAGGACCTTCTTGAAAGAATGAAAACAACTAATTATAAACGACTCACTTTTACATTTTACATCCTACATTTTACATTCTACATTTATTCATGTTCTGTTGAAAAAAAGATATCTCATTCTGCCCGGGAAAATGTTCTTGGGACTGCTGCTCTCAAAACAGCCCAAGTAGGCATCAGCATTTTCGAGCCCGCCACCCATCAATATTGGTTCAATTACCAGGGGGATCATTATTTCGTTCCGGCCAGCAATACAAAGATCCCTACTTGTTATGCGGCGATGAAGTATTTGGGGGATAGTTTGACCGGTTTGAAATATGCTTTCTCAGAAGGGAGCGATTCAAATTCCATATTGTTGGCCATTCAGCCTACCGGCGATCCCAGTTTCCTGCATCCCGATTTTCAATCACAACCAGTTTGGAATTTCCTTCAGGGCCTGCCTCTGCGGTTCAGGGAACAGGCCGCATTCATGGATACTATCTGGAAAGAATCACGCTGGGGTAGCGGATGGTCCTGGAATGACTATGATGCTACATACATGGCAGAACGAAGTGTTATGCCTGTTTATGGAAATGTAATGGACATTCAACTGAATGACATTAACCAACGAAATATTAATGACACATCCTTTCCACAGAACAAAGGTGCGAATATGTTCAGGACACAAGCGCCATTATTTGACTCAATGATCAACAATAATACTTATTTGCTCTCCCGGGACGCCTTACTTGCCAATCAACCACGCATATCGATCCGGAGAGATATTTCAAAAAACGATTATTGGTTTGAAGAGTCAGGGCAAAGATTTGAAAACACATCCATTCCATTCGTGACTGACAATATAGACGGGCCCTGGTTGCATGGTTACCCTCTGACTTTACAGGTAATCCGTGACCGGTTACATATCAACTTCGGATCTCTTCGCCCAAGATATGAAGATGGTATATTCACCTATACCTGCCCGGATTGCAGGATCAGGATCGTTACTATTAAAAAATGGAATAAAATTCATTCCCAGGCGACTGATTCCCTGTTAAAACCCATGATGCACCGCAGCGATAATTTTTTCGCTGAACAGTCATTATTAATGGTGAGCAATGAGAAACTGGGATTTATGAGTGACGAAAAGATCATTGATACATTATTAAAAACAGATTTTAAAGACCTGCCCCAAAAACCCCGCTGGGTAGATGGCTCGGGTCTCAGTCGCTATAATTTATTTTCCCCGCAGGATTTTGTAACCATTTTGAATAAGATGAAGAATGAATTTGGCATGGAAAGGATCAAAACGATCCTGGCTACTGGTGGAGAGGGCACGATCAGTAGTTATTATAAAGCGGATAGCGGGTACATATATGCCAAAACAGGAACCTTGTCAGGGGTCGTTGCACTCAGCGGATTTTTATATACAAAAAAGAATAAGCTGCTTATTTTCTCTGCCCTTGTAAACAATCATACTGGGTCAGCTACTGATGTAAGAAGAGCAGTGGAGAAATTCATTGAAGGGATTAGAAATAACTATTGAAATTGTTTCTTATTGTTTTTCCGACGAGTCCTCAGCGGCATGCTTCTCCGACGAGTCTTCTCGCTGAGAGACTCGTCGGAGAAACTGTTTTCTCGGCGAAAGACTCGTCGGGGAGTGAACAGGATGACATTTTCCCGTGGATTATCTCCCAAACATCTTCTCGATTTGATCTTTACTGAATTCAACATAAGTTGGATAACCATCCGGTGAAGAATTGGCCTGGCTGCAGGCAAATAACTGTTCGACCAGCGACTTCATTTCTTTTTCTGTCAGCCCCTGTCCTGATCTAATGGATTGTTGTCTGGCTACTGCCCTGAGCAGCTTTTCCCTTTTAGAAAATTTCAGGTCGTTGCTGAAATTTTTATATTGTTCCAGCAGCTTATCGACCGCATTTTTTTCATTTCCCTGTACCACATCGGCAGGGGTTCCCTGTACCACATAGGTGTTTTTGCCAAAGGGCTCCAGTTGATAACCCAGTTGCCGCAAGTCATCCCGGATCTCTTCCAGGATCGCGATATCGGCAGGCACGAGCTCCAATGTAACAGGAAACATGCTTTGTTGTGTAGCTACGGGCTTCCCCTCTGAGGCAGCTTTCAATTGTTCATATAAAACTCTTTCATGTGCTGCCTGCTGATGAATCAATAAAAACCCATTGGCTGAAGTGAGAATTATATAGGTATTCAGTAATTGGAAAACCTCTTTGCCTGCTGTATCAGCGAATGTATGCTCATGATCGATCCTGATTGGTTGATCTTTAAGACCGGTCATCGGTCCACGGTCATCCGTTATTTTTTCCCCTCCTTCATAAAATTCCTTCCAATGTTTCAAGGGGTTTCCTTCAATAAAATGTGCCTGGTGTTTTTGGGTAAATCCTTTAAAGATGGTTCCTGATGTGGCTGCCGCCTGCCGTTCTTCTGTGAATGGTTGTTGAACCGAAGGCAATTGCTGAATGGAAGCATCCAAGTCGAAATCAAGTGTAGGGGTAACGCTGAATTGTGCCAATGCATGTTTTACGGCTGCCTGGACAAATGCATACACGATCTTTTCATCTTCGAATTTTATTTCCTGTTTGGTGGGATGAACATTTACGTCCACCTGTGTAGGATCCAGGTCAATGAACAATACATAGAGCGGGAAACTATCTCCCGGGATCATTTCCTGGTATGCATTCATCACGGCGTGGTTCAGGTAGCCGCTTTTGATGAACCGGTTATTCACAAAAAAATACTGATCTCCGCGTGTCTTCCTGGCCGTTTCCGGCTTGCCGACAAAACCATGAATGTCCAGGTAGTCGGTTTCTTCCTTTACAGTTACCAGTTTTGCATTGTAAGGCTGACCCAGCAGTTGAACGATCCTTTGTTTCAAACTACCGGCTTCCAGGTGAAATAATTCCTGTCCATTCGTATGTAATGAAAAAAAGACCCCTGGAAATGCAAGCGCTACGCGTGTGAATTCATCCACTATATGCCGCATTTCAGCAGCATTGCTTTTCAGAAAATTTCTGCGTGCAGGAACATTGAAGAATAAATTCTTCATCGCGATACTGGTACCGGTGGGGAATGCAACCGGTTCTTGTTTTTTGACCTGGCTGTTCTCTATTTCTATATACGTACCGGTTTCATCCTCCGCTCTTTTTGTTTTAAGTTCCACTTGTGCAACAGCGGCAATGGAAGCAAGTGCTTCCCCCCGGAAACCCATCGTGCGGATATGAAAAAGATCTTCAATGGTCTGGATCTTGGATGTGGCATGTCTTTCGAAGCAAAGGCGGGCATCGGTCACACTCATTCCCTTGCCATTATCGATCACCTGGACCAAGGATTTGCCCGAATCATTAATGAGCAGTTTGATCTCGGTCGCGCCAGCATCTACTGCGTTCTCCATCAACTCTTTAACGGCAGATGCAGGTCTTTGGATGACCTCCCCGGCTGCTATCTGGTTGGCAATGTTATCTGGTAATAATAATATGGTATCCGGCACGACTAACCTCCTCGTCAAATTTAAGCAATTGAGGCATGGTATCCGTTCAACCGGTTACAAGTTGGGCAGATCGCCTTAGGGATCATTCAACGAGCATTATAGGCGTTTGTTCTAGCCGGGAATGATCACGGGAAAATATTCTTTGGAAGAAATTTTCATTGCTTGATTTCTTATTTATATTCGTTATAATTAACCCTGCATGAACTGAATTTGCATAATCTAATACTGCATTTCCCGGATCCATACCTTCAGATGTAAAACAAGTGAGAGTCAGGTCTGTATTGTCTTTCAACAATTGATATGTTTTTTTCATATAAGGCAGATTTCGTTCAAAAATTTTTTTCTGACCGCTGCAAACCAGGTGAATGGATGCTTGTAACTGCTGTGCGAGGAAGGCGGCCACCCTGATCCTTTTGATTGGGAGCGTTTGATCGATAGGTAAAATAATCTTATCAACATTCAAAATACCTGAATGAGAGTTGCCCAGCAGGATGGAGCAATGTGCCGTGTCGGCAAAACGCCGGAAAGTCAGGGGCAATAAATGTAATTTCTTTAAACCTTCCCCTAATAAAACCATATCAATATTTTGCGAAACCGCATAATCGATAGTTTCTTTAATCGGATTCCCTTCTCTGAAAGTCGTGGTAAATAGCGAGCCATGTCGTATGGATGGACCATATTTATTTTGCAGTTTGTGAAGCTGATATTTTTTATTAGCTATATCAGACCGTGAAGATTTGGAATGGAAAATACGCTTAAAGACAAAATCAGGGGAATTCAAACATAAAACATGGAGGTCACATTTTAAACAATTAGCCAAATTGACTGCTCTGGTTATAATATTGTCAGTATTTCTTTTTAATTGAATGGGTAACAGGATATTTGAAAAAACTTTTTCCATGTTAAACAGCTTCTTATGGGGTGAAATTGAGTAATTCGCTAAACGACCTCTGGTCGATATGTTTAGCAGCACTTTGTCTTACAAGGTTGCTGGTTGTGCAAAACGCGATACCCAGTCCTGCGTGTTTTAGCATACAAACATCATTATCGCTATCGCCAACCACTACACAGTTTTCAGGTCTGGATTGATAAACATTGCATATATATTTCAGCGCATGAGTCTTACAAACCGAATGCCTGCAGACACTGTCGGGTGAATATTGGAAATACAAGGGAATATTCAACTCTCCGGTGACACGTTCTTCAGATAAAAGAAGTTCATTAGCCATTGTAAATTCTGCGTTGATCTTTTTAGCGATAATTCCTGTAATTAGCTGGTAACTATCACTGATGATACCAATTATATAAGAACGGTTTTTAAGTTCTAATACAACATCCACAATATCAGGAACCAGCGGAATTGAATCAGCAATTTCAATAAGTTCCGCTCTTCGCCTGTCTTTGAGAAACTTTGCAATTCGTTGCGTTAAACTCACTGGATTTTTATCGAGGTGCCGCAGTAACGAAAGTGCCTGTTGAAACTTGAATTGTTCTGCACATACATCAATAAACCTGTCAAGGATCAGGGTATTGTCCATATCAAAGACAACTAATTTCTGATCCATAAACTTTCTGCTTAGCATGACTTTACATGATTTCAATAATGAATCGTGCGAAGGCCTTCTGCAAGCCGATCATCGGGTAAAGGAAACTTTGCTTTTTTCAGGATCGCCCCCGCTACTTCTTTACTCATTTTCACAAGGCAGTCCCACGGTTTACTCTTATTCTGAATATAACCGATGTTGACTTCTTTTATTCGTGCTTTCATATGAAACATGTCGATAAGTATGCCTATGTCCACACCATAATCGTAAAAGAAATCGATCTTCTGGAAAAGATTTTTTTTCCCGCCAATCATTCCACTCAGCGGCTGATTGAAAACCGCCAGGTCCGGGAATAAGAGCGTCAGAAGCGGCTTGGCTACCAATTCGGTGACCCGGCCGGCGTTCCTTGAAAACGCTGCTTTTACAAAATCGCATTCATCTCTGATGACGGGAGCTGCAAGGGCTGCAATAGTATCCATGGGATACGGATCAATATCCCCATCCAGAAAAACCAACACATCAGTATTGGCGTAAGCGATTCCTTCTTTCATTGACATCCCCTTGCCGGCAATTGCACTGAATATGACGATAGCGCCTGCCATCCTGGCCTGTCGTACCGAATCGTCCTGGGAATGATCATCAATAACGATCACTTCGGAAACGCCAGGCTGGGAAAAACAATATTTTACCACGTTGCCGATCGTTTTTCCTTCATTCAACACCGGAATAATGACTGTGATCATAAGTTATTTTTAAAGCAAGAAGGGGTATTCAAACCCGGGTAAGAACCCAAAGATGAGTCCCAGGCATTAAAGGGGAATTAAATTGAAATTAAAAGGACATTAAAAAGCAGGCTCATTTTGCTGCAGGGAAGGAATGGAAATGCGAAAATGTGTGCCCGATATATCAGAGGTCACATCAATTTCCCCCCGGTGTAATGCCAGTATCCTTCTTGCCAGTGGCAGCCCCAGGCCAAATCCTTTGACGTCCATTGCATTCGTACCCCGGTAAAAAGGCTGAAATATCTGTTGGATTTCTTCTTCGGACAAGATGTCTCCTTTATTGATGACATGAATGATGATCTTCGACCCTGTAAAATTGACTTCGACGAGGGAGGTTTGATCAGGAGAATATTTACATCCATTTTCTATGATGTTCTTAATGGCGCTGTAAAGGAGGTCAAAATTCCCGAATACCATGCACTGAACTTCATATTCGGGTAATGCATCAAATTTCATAATTATTTCGTAATCGTGATTAATTCGCCTGATGTCTGCAATCACTTTGAGTAATAATTCATCAATCCTCAGATCGTTCAGTTCAATGCTTCCCTCTGTTCCGGCCCTTGCGATCTCTAGCAATCCTTTGGTGAGTTGCCTCATTTGTTCAACATCTTCCTGGATCGATCTTAATATTTTACGGTATTCTGATTCATTTCGGTTATTTTGAAGGGTAACCTGTAACTGGCTTGATATAGAAGTCAAAGGCGTCGAAAGCTCATGTGATGCATTAGATATAAATCTTTTCTGGGTATTAAAGGAGTCCTGGAGTCGGTCCAGCAGATCATTAAATGTCTTAGCCAGTCTCGTCAATTCATCCTTGCTGTCCCCGGTATACAACCGCTTGGATAAATTGCGTGACGAGATCGCATTTACTTCACGGATGATGCCACTGATCGGTTTTACTAATTGAGAAGAAAAAACATAACCGGTGATCAGCGTTGCCAATACACCGATCAGGAGACTGGTGATCAGGACATTTTTAAGCTGGAGTAATCGTTGACGCCCTTCTTCATTATCGGCTGCCACAATGATGACAAAATCCCGATAGCCGGTGTCATAATAAAGACCCACCGCGGTCCTCTTGCCAATGGGGAAGTATTTTTCTTCTGCATCACGGATATCCTTCACGAAATCATTATTCATAACAAGGGTATCTGCATTTTCCGCCTGGTAATAATATAGCAGACGACCTGTTGTATCATAAATTGCAACCGTTTTCTTAGGCATCATGGCCAGGGTGCCCTGGTCAACCCTTTTTAACATGGAGAGACTGGTATCCCCGGAAAAAGCAAAGATCTGCGCATTGTTGCTGGCTCGACTTTTAAGTCGATTATTGAAATTGGCTTTCGTTTCGGAAGAAGTGAGATAATAAATTGAAATATTCAGAATCAACAGGATCGCAGTGACTAACAGCGTGAAAAGCAATGTTATTTTATTCCTTATTTTCAAGGAGATGCTACTTTCAGTATATAACCTGTTCCCACCTGGGTATGAATAAGTTTTTGTGAGGGATCTTTGTCCAGTTTCTTACGAAGAAAATTTACATAAACATCAATAACATTGGTCTTCGTGTCAAAATCGATATCCCAGACATTTAATGCAATATCGGACCTGGATACAACGCGGTTCTTATTCCGGACAAGATATTCCAGCAATTGAAATTCCTTGGCAGTCAGGGAGATATTTCTTCCGGAACGCATTACTTCCATATTATCAAGATTCATTACCAGGTCGGCTACTTTCAATATATTTTCCGGCGCCATATGACGGTGAATTCTTTTTAACAATGCTTTTACCCGGATGAGTAACTCCTTAAAGTCAAAAGGTTTAATAATGTAATCATCAGCACCTGCATCAAATCCCTGGATCTTATCATTGATCGAGTTCAGGGCCGTAAGCATGATCACCGGTATCTTTTCATTCCTGCTCCGGATATACCGGCAAAGCTCATAACCATTCATACCCGGAAGATTTATGTCCAGGATGATCAGGTCAAAATCATGAGCATCGAAGACCTTTTGACCGATCAGCCCGTCGAAGGCGAGGTCCACATGAAAACCCTGTTCAGTCAGGCCTTTTCGCAGAATATCCGCGATCTTCTTTTCATCCTCGACCAGTAATAAATTCAGGAACTCTGCACTCATACACTGCAAAAATATAAAAGCCCGCAATGAGGTTGTGACAGGCAGATTAAAATCCGATTAAAACAAGATGGCGCAATTATAAAATTACCTGCTGTAAAAAAAAGACAAGGATCCCCGCGCCAAAACCAATTAAAGCCAGCCAACTGATCTTTTTCAGGTACCACATAAATCCTATGCGCTCAATGCCCATGATGGCGACGCCTGCAGCGGATCCTATCACGATCATGCTTCCGCCTGTACCGGTAGTTAAAGCAATCAGTTGCCAGAAAAAATGATCCGTAGGATAAGTTGTCAGATCATACATACCTTGTGTAGCTGCCACCAGGGGCACATTGTCAACGATTGCTGATAATGCGCCCATGGCCGTGCTGATTGCATATTCATTTTGTACATGACGATCTAAAAAAGTAGAAAGATCTTTCAAAATTCCCGAGGATTGAAAGGCTGCTACAGCCAATAAGATACCCAGGAAAAAAAGGATACTTGTGGAATCCACACGTTGCAACGCTTTTGCGACCGTATATTTTTCAGCGTTATTAAAATCTTTATTCTTATGCAAAAAGGAGGTGACCACCCACATAATGCCCAGGGTAAGCAGCATTCCCATGACGGGGGGAAGATCAGTGATGGCGGCAAATACCGGAACAGCAAGAAGCAATACCAGGCTGGTCCAAAGAATGATCCGTCCTTCCTGCTTTTCTACCTGAGAATGAATAACTATGGGTAACGGGTCTGTTTTTTTTCCTTTGAAACGTAAGGAAATGATCCAGGTGGGGATCAAACAGGCGGCAATACTGGGCAATAAAAGCGTAAAAATAACCTTCAGAGGTGTGACCTGCTTCCCAATCCAAAGCATGGTAGTTGTAACGTCACCTAGCGGCGACCAGACGCCCCCGGCATTGGCAGCGATGATAATGATCGCTGCAAACCAGAGCCGGTCATTTTTATCAGTTAATATTTTAGCGCATACCGCGCTCATTACGATAGCGGTTGTCAGGTTGTTTAATATGGAGGATATTAAAAAAGTAATGATAGAAATGATAAACAGGAGTTTCCTTTTATCCGTAGTCTTTATCCGTCGGATGATGATCTCAAAGCCGTTGTGAGAATCGATCAGCTCCACGATCACCATGGCCCCCAATAAGAAAAAAAGGATAGAAGAAATATCTCCCAAGTGATGAAGCAGCTGCTCTGTGGTCGTGCCGGAACTCCCGTTTTGAGTGATGTGGATCGTCCAGCAAAGCACCCCCGTAATTAATGCAAAGGCTGCTTTATTGATCTTTAAAGCATCTTCAAAAGCAATAGCCACATATCCCAGCAGGAAGACGACTATGATCAGCGTTGTAGCCATATTCAAAAATATGCTTTCCCGGTTTAAAGTTTTTGATTGCCGACTGCCGATTGAGGACTGCTGACTGTAGTCTGAATTTGGTTAAATTGTGAGCGTATTAATATTCCCAAAATGAAAAAATGGATAACGGTCATTCTCCTGGCAATCACATTGTCTTCGTACGGCCAGTACCAAAGTAAATTATCGGCCCAGGCCTGGACGGACAGTGTTTTCAACAGCCTGAATGAAGACCAAAGGATCGCACAATTAATGGTGATCCGTGCGCATTCCAACCTTGGCCCGGATCATGTTGCCAAAGTGGTCAGCGATATTCAAAAATATAATGTGGGTGCGCTTTGCTTTTTCCAGGGTGGCCCCGTCAGGCAGGCTGCCCTTACGAATTATTACCAGCAGATCGCGAAGACACCCCTCATGGTTACCATTGACGGCGAATGGGGATTGGGTATGCGACTCGACAGCGTCATTAAATATCCATACCAGTTAACACTGGGCGCCATGGATGATGAAAACCTGGTGTACCGGATGGGAATCGCAGTGGGAGAGCAATGCAAACGAATAGGTGTGCACGTTAACTATGCGCCGGTGATTGATATCAACAATAATCCCAATAATCCTGTGATTGGATTTCGTTCTTTTGGTGAGGATAAAGATAAAGTCAGCAAGTTCGGCGTCGCTTATATGAAAGGAATGCAGGATGCGGGCATCATGGCCTGTGCCAAACATTTTCCGGGACATGGAGATGTGGATGTGGATTCTCATCTTGATCTGCCGGTGATCAATAAGAACCGTCAACAATTGGATTCCATGGAACTGGTCCCTTTCCGGGCTTTATTCAAAGCGGGTGTTGGGAGTGTCATGATCGCCCATCTCTACATTCCGGCTATTGATAATACCGCTAACAAAGCAACTTCTATCTCTAAGAATAATGTTACTGATCTTTTGAGGAATGACCTGGGTTATAAAGGCATTTCCTTTACCGATGCATTGGAGATGAAAGGTGTGGCCAAATATTTTCCGGGTGGTACGATAGCTGTTGAGGCATTGATAGCAGGGAATGATATGCTTTGCCTGCCGGCCAGTGTATCAGAGAGCATTGACGTGATCAAAAAAGCGATCGCGGAGAAAAGATTGAACTGGGAGGACATCAATGCGAGGGTAAAGAAAGTATTGCGCGCAAAATATGACCTGGGATTAAATAAATGGAACCCGATCGATACAACGGGCCTGGTTGCCGATCTCAATAAACAGACAAATAGTATTTGCGCAGAGATCGCCGCAAAAACGATCACGGTCCTGGCACTTGCCAGTTCAACAGCTTCGCGGACAGATTATGCAGATATTCCTGTCGGTGAAAAAAAGAAAGTGGCTTATGTGGGGATCGGGGCTTCCCAGTTGAACGCATTTGGAAGAAGAATGAAGAATGACCTGAATGCCGATATCTATTTATTTAATAGTAAAGATGATAGCGCAAAAGCCTCATCGATGGCGGCTGCGATCGCTAAAGAAAAATATGATGCCATTGTGGTCGGATTCCACGAGTTCAGTAACCGGCCCGCCAATAATTATGGGATCAGCCCCAATGGATTAAAATTGTGGAAGGAACTTAATTTCATCAAAACCATAACCCTTGTATTTGGAAATGTGCTGGCCACGCAGAATTTCTGTGATGCCTGGACCCTGGCCGCATGCTACCAGGATGACAGTATAACACAGGAGGCTGCCGCGGATCTGTTAGAAGGGAAAATATTCTCAAAAGGAAGATTGCCGGTTACTGTATGTAATTATAAATTCGGAAGCGGGTTTGTACACGAGGGCGTAAAAGGCTCCAGATCGGTTATCTCAAAAGATAAATTGAATGCAGTGGATTCCATTGTCAACGACGCCATCGTGCAAAAAGTTTTCCCGGGTTGCGTGGTGTTGGCCGTACATGAGGGAACGATCGTATACCACAAAGCATTTGGACATTATGAGTATGAACCTTCACCGGCTACCAGCATCGAAAGTATTTTCGACCTCGCATCCGTCACCAAGATATCAGCCACTACCGTATCGGTAATGAAATTATATGAACAGGGTAAACTCGGACTTAAAAAAACCCTGGGAGATTATTTACCCTGGGTGAGGGGAACCAACAAAGCGAATTTGCAGATCGACGATGTTTTATTACACCAGGCAGGCCTCAACCCCTTTATTCCCTTTTACCGGGAAACGATCGATACAGCAACCGGAATTCCCAATCCCAATTTATATGCAGACAAGCCAAGACCAGGTTATACGATCCGGGTAGCTGAAAATATATACCTGCGCAATGATTGGAACGATACGATGTTCAGGCGGATACTGGATAGTAAGCTGGGGGCACCGAATAAATATGTATATAGCGACAACGATTTTATTTTTTTGGGTAAGGTGGTGGAAGCCATCACGGGTATGACGCTTGATCAATATGTAAAAAAAACTTTTTATGACCCGATGGGCATGGCCACCACGGGCTTTAAACCCCGGCAAAGATTCCCGGTTTCCCGGATGGTCCCCACTGAAGTAGAAAAGCATTTTCGCAGGCAGCTGATGCAGGGTGATGTACATGATGAAGGGTCATCGATGTTTGGCGGAGTCGCCGGACATGCGGGATTGTTTTCGGATGCTTATGACCTCTCCATGCTTTACCAGATGCTTCTCAATGAGGGAGAATTCAATGGAGAAAGATACCTCGACCCGGCCACGATCAAATTGTTCACCGCCTATCATAGCGATAACAGCCGCAGGGGTTATGGATTTGATAAACCCGAAAAAGATAATGCCATCCGGAGGGATCCTTATCCCGCTTCATTGGTATCCTCAGCCACCTTTGGGCATACCGGGTTTACAGGAACCTGTGTGTGGGTGGACCCTAAATATGATTTTATTTATATATTTCTTTCCAATCGTGTATACCCGACACGTGATAATAATAAAATATCACAACTTCTTATCCGTGGCAAGGTCCAGGATGCATTATACCGTGCTTTGGGCATCTGAATACCCTTTCCTTCTTAATTTTAATTTTGAAAAATAAGCCGTATGAAAAAATATCTCAGCGCACCGCTATTGCTGATCAGCCTCAGCCTTTTTGCGCAACCTTCTAAAGAAAATATCAGGAAACTCAGGATTCAGTATTACCAGGAGTACCAGGAGGATAAAAATGCAGGTGACGAAAGTAATTATACAGCCGCCTGGTGGTTTAACCGGAAAGGTGACGACAGCATTATATACAGGAGATATGACACGCTATTAGCCGCCTGTACTTATAAGAATGGGAAATTAATGTTACGCATATATACGGACCCTGCGAGTAATGAAAAAGAACGCTATGCCTACGAGTATAAGCCGGACGGGAGTTATAAAGTAACGAATACGGAAAGTTCCTATGGCATGAAGAGCTATGAATGGTATGACAAAAAAGATAAAATACTGAAATCGCAGTCGCCTGACGGGAATGGGATCACGTATAAATATGACGCGAAGGGAAGACTTGTTTCAGTTATTTCAGATAAGAAAAACCATGGCATCGACCTGCAGAAAAAATATTTTTATAATACAAAGGGCCAGCTTTCCCGGCTGGAATATAAAATGGAAGAGAATAGCTCGGAGATTACCTATGAATACAACACAAAGGGCCAGGTAATAAAGCTAAATGAAAAGGGGAAGGAGGCCGGTTTAAACTTTACCATGACCACGATCATGGATTACAATGAGAAGGGGCTGATAATAACAAGCCGGTCCGATAAAAAAGATGAAGAAGGAGGCTGGCAAAAGACCAACGAATCTTTTGAGTATAAGTATTATTGATCATTTTTTATCCGGATTTTGCGGCGGTCTTTGCTGATTCCTGTTTGGGTTTTGTCCTCCCTTATTCCTGTTCTGTTGCCCGCCTTGCTGGCCCTGTTGTCCCTGGTTTCTCTGGCCACCCTGTCCCTGGTTCCCGCGATTGGGTTGATTGCCTTGTCTTTTTTGCTGCTGGCGTTGTTGATTTTGATGCCTTTTCTTTCTGTCCGATTTATCCAGGCTGCGAAGGGTGATCTGCCCGACCACGTCTACGAATTCCGGCTCCAGTTCTTTGGATTTATTAGAAGTAACATCCACCACCTCCAGTTCATCCGGGATGACACCCTGCTGATTAAGTGATTTGATCTTTACCACCCTTTCGATCGTTAGCGGGTATTGTTTATTGCTATCGGGGAGCGTAAACCACATGAGGTTCCTGAAAATATCTTTTTTGATCAGGTATGCATTTCCCTTGGCTACCTGGATCGTATCACAATTGTCAGGAAAATGCTGAAGGGCGTCGAGATAAGTATCCAATTCATAATTCAAACAGCATTTCAAACGACCGCATTGCCCGCTCAGTTTGGTTTGGTTGATGGAAAGATTCTGGTAACGGGCGGCAGCTGTATTCACCGATTTGAAATCGGTCAACCAGGTACTGCAACACAATTCACGGCCACAACTTCCAATGCCACCCACTTTTGCGCTTTCCTGCCTGGCGCCGATCTGTCTCATTTCTACTTTTACCCTGAATTCGGAGGCATATATTTTTATCAGCTCGCGAAAATCAACACGGCCATCAGCGATATAAAAGAAAGTAGCTTTTCTTCCGTCGGCCTGTATCTCCACCTGGCTGATCTTCATATCCAGTTTCAATTGTCTCGCAATTGCGCGGCTCCTGATCACGGCTTCCGCTTCCCTTGCTTTATTCTGTTTGAGGTTGTCGATATCCCTGTCAGTAGCACGGCGCAAGATCTTTTTCATTTCAGCATTATCTTCCCGGGCGCCTCTTTTTTTCATTTGCAGCCGGACAATCTCTCCGGTCAGTGAAATTTCTCCTACATCAAACCCACTAACGCCTTCCACGGCCACGAGGTCACCTTTTTCATAGGGCTGTAAAGTATGGTTCCTGAAAAAATCCTTACGCGTACCCTGGCTAAAACTTATCTCTACGACTTTGCAGGCTGTGGCAGTATCCGCGATAGGAAGATTGCGTAACCAGTCGTGGCTATTCATGCGGTTGCACCCGCCGGAACTGCAGCCACCGTTGCTTTTACAACCGTTTGGTTTACCTCCGCCACCCGTACTACATCCTGCGCAACTCATGCGTTAGAAATTAGAAATAAGGAGTTATAAATAAGAAATAAGAAATGAGGAATGAGAAAGTAAAGGAAAAGCAGTGATATATATATATAATGCTCGTAGTCAATTAATAATACAACATATCAAGGGCTTCAACCTACTCGCCACTCGCCACCCCCCACTTTCTGTCCTCAGTCAGTCAAAAATACAATTTTGTCCTGAATGATATGGTATAGTTTGATCGTTAAGGCGTGAAACAGCATTTTCCCATGGGCATTGCGCTCAATATAGTAACTGGCTTTATCCAGCTCTTCCAGGATAGCCTGTTGTTGCTCGATCCCGGCAATAGCGTTCAGCCTGTCGGCAAAGTCCCGTTCTTTTTCGGGAATGGGTAAATGTTCTGTAGTTCCCGGGCCCAACACCCTCATCCTGACAGCCTGTTCAAGTAAATGATTAAAATACCTGAGAAACTGTTTTTGTTTTTCCCTCCCCAACCTGCCGATCTCTTCCACCCATTTGGCCTGGGCGAGGGGACCTGTCTTGATGATCGCATTTAACCAA
>DATINK010000141.1:0-4078 GCA_035474355.1 Chitinophagaceae bacterium
ATTTGCTTTTTTATATTCACCCAGCTCCATATAAGTATTACCGATCCGGTTCAGGGCAAAGCCCCGTGTGCTGGAATCTTTCAGCCGTTCACTCTCTTTTAAGGCAATGAATTGCAACTGCAGTGACCCGGGGATATCCCCGGCTTCCAGGATCGTTGCCCCCTTTAAAGATTGCAGGTTGGCTTTCTTTTCAGGCAATTTCATTTTTTCAGCCAGCTCAATAGCCAGGCCATTATAGTACAGCGATGAATCAACAATGGAGAAACGATAGCCAGTGGCCAGGCTCTCCAGTAGGCGGAGTCTTGTGGAATCATGACCGGCCTTTGCCAGTTGTTCCTTCAGGTTAGCGATCTCGCTGGGCAATACCTGTGCTTTTGCGAGTGATAACAAGCTGCAGAAAAGGATAGAAGCAATTAGTTTGTTCATAATATTTTCTAGCTGGGTAAGATAAGCGTAAACTCGGTCCCTTCCCCCTCTTTCGTTTGAACTTTGATCTCCCCTCCATGCGCTTTTACAATATCATAACTTAACGATAAACCTAATCCTGTTCCCTGCCCGGTGGGTTTGGTGGTGAAGAAAGGTTGGAAAATTTTGTCTAATACTTTTTGAGGGATGCCGTTTCCGTTATCAGCAACCTTTACTTCAACTTTGCTGCCCCCATCCCCTAAAGGGGAGCCAACCCTTTTTGTACTTACAGTAGCAATCGGTTCATAATTTTCAGAATATGCATTTCTCTCCCCTTTAGGGGACGGGGGCAAGGAGAGTGAATTCTTCTTTTCACTGACAGCATAAAAAGCATTCGTGATCAAATTCAGGATCACCCTTCCAATATCCTGCGGTATCAAATTAACGGTCCCGATGGTCGTGTCATAATCTGTTTTCATAGTAGCGTTGAAAGATTTATCCTTCGCACGTAGTCCATGATACGCTAACCGGAAATATTCATCGGCCAGGGTATTGATATCGGTAGGTTCTTTTTGTCCACCACTGCTTCGACTGTGTTGGAGCATCCCTTTTACAATTCCATCAGCTCTTTTTCCGTGTTGGTTTATTTTTTCCTGGTTTTCCCTGAGATCTTTTGCAATGGCTATTACATCTTCCATATTCCCTTTTTTAATTTCCTCTTCCATTTCATCGATCAATTCCTTATTCAGTTCCGAGAAATTATTTACAAAATTCAAAGGATTTTGAATTTCATGGGCGATGCCGGCCGTGAGCTCACCCAAGGAAGCCATTTTTTCGGATTGTATTAATTGGGTTTGTGTTTGTTTCAGATCTTTGATTGTTTTGTCAACCTGTTGTTTGGCGGCTTCCAGTTTGTTGAAATCTTCATAGCGGGCATAGGCGGTGGAAAATGCATCAGCAACAGATTGAAGTAATTTCAATTCGTCTTCACCCAGCTGATCTGTATTACCTACATACAACATGCCTTGCAGAAAAGGGAGGAAATGCAGATAAAAACCACCCTTTGGCAATGTTTTCAGGTAATCATCCGCTGAAACAAGCGCTCCCTGTTTCACCTGTATATCAGCAAATTCAGTAAACGCTTTTTCATCCCAATGATCTGTATAGATTTTTTTCTGTTTCCAGTTACTGATCACTTGAGTAATATTCCCGGACGTTGAATAAGGTATATGAAATGCAGCAAGGGCTTTTCCATCCGGGGTGGATAAGAAGGTATGAATTAGTTGTTCTGATTCATCCATAATAAATACACCACAGCGGATAAAAGGAACGCCCAATATGTTGAGCTCATTCCAGATCAGGGGAGTGATCTTATCAAGATCCGCCGTGGTACGCATAGAGGCGATATCGGCCCGGATACGGTCCAGTGAGGTTTGTTTTACGGCATCTTTGGCATTCTCTTCCGCTCTTTGTATATCGAGAAAACGTTTATAAGTAAGATCAAATACACCGGCAAATCGCCGCATCACTTTTTTTGCTTCTTCCGGGAATTCAGTCTCCCGGAAAGCGAATAGACCGCCTGCCTCATAGCTAGTTGCAAATCCGTACCGTTTTTGGGATCCGGATTCAGCCGTGATCATTTGTGAAGACGGCAATTGAAAATCAGCTCCCTTCACTGCTTTATAATATTCAGTGAGGTCGTCACCCTGCAATAAATAGCTAAAATCTTCCCGATGCAACCAGGCATCAAATGCTCCGGTTAACAGGGGATGAATATCGAATGATTCACCTCCTGAAACCTGTACAGCCGGGCCCTGATCAGTAATGCTAGTCACCCAGATATTTCCCGTCCTTTTTTCTTTATCAAGTACACTAAGGCCGCAACGCAACACGCCCAGGTTTAGTTTATCCAGTTCTTCAAAGACCACAGCAACAGCGTCGTTCAGGTCTTCACTTTTATGCATGGCCATGGCTTTGGTTCTAACCCTTTCTAATGAAGCTTCTATTTTTGCTTCCCGGGCCTGGGCTTCTGCTTGTTGTAGATCCAGGAAACGGGTATAAGATTGCTGAAATACAAATGCAAAGCGTTTGATAATATTATTTTCCGGGTCACTAAACGGAATAGCGCTGAAATTAGAAACAGACAGGTTTATTTTATCCAGGATGGCGACCGTAGCGGCCAGCCCGGGTGAATCATATACCTGTTGTTTCAGGTTTTCAGGATAATTCTTTAAAACAGTATTTTCAAAGAAATTCCTGAAATAAATATTTTTTTCATCTTTTTTCAGGGTATAAGAATAGAAGTCATCGCCTTTTTCAATCGCTGCATTAAATAACCGGGTGATCTTATGGTCTATCCGTGGTATATGAATCCTGGAAAGAAACTGGTCCCCCGGCGACGAGAGCCACATATTATAACCTTCATCATCCGGATCCGTAATAAAGCTTACGGCATCTGCCTGCATCCCCAGCAAATGCAATTGTTCACTTAAAACATTGATCACCTGCAGCAGGTCGTTGCTGATGTGCATCGCCATCGTTTTGCTTCTTACTCTTTCCAATGAAACTTCAATCTGTGCTTCCCTTGCCTGGGCTTCGGCTTTTTGCAGATCAAGGAAACGCTTATAGGTAAGACCGAATACCTTTGCAAATCTTTCCATGATATTGCATTGATCGGCAGACAGGGGTTGGTTTGAAATTACATTGATCGCACCTTCTATAAAATAGAATGCTGAAACGATTTCCCGGGTATTAAAGCCCTTTCTTTCCGGGTAAGAAAGAAATTCTGCATTGTACTCATAGAATTTTCTAACATCATCACCCAGCATTTCATAAATGAAAGAACTCTTCTTTTCATTCCATTTCTTATAATATCCCTTCCAGAATGGATGACTGTTGGTAGGCACCGATCCCAATATGGTATTTTCAGATTGGTTGTCACTCAACTCTGACCGTGACCATATTTCTATGGTTTTTTTAACGGGATCCATAATACCGATCCCTACCCTGAGGGAATCTATTCCCAGGGTTTTTATCTCCTGGAACATAATATCGGATGCACTTACCAGTTCTTCACTTTTGTGCATTGCCATGGCTCTTGCCCGAACCCTTTCGAGAGAAAGTTCTATTTGGGCTTCCCTGGATTGTGCTTCGGATTTTTCAAGATCCTTAAACCGGATATAGCATTGTTCAAAAACCCTGGCAAACCTTTTCAGGATATCATTCTCACTGTCTGAAAAAGCCATTTTTGAATAACGGGTAGCCAGGATCGCCGAATTTTTTCCATAGGCTGCAGAAAAGGCGCAGCCTTCGGCAGCCATGACCAATTTTTTTCTTTCTTCAGGGACATACCTGAAATCAGAGTGTTCAAATAAATATCCGAAAAAATCATTCTTTTCTTCACGGGAGTATACTTTGGTATGTAATTCTTTTCCCCCGATCAAGCCCTCATATATGTCTTTGAACATAACAACGTCTGTATAGGGGATATGAAATTCCCTTGCATAACTCTGTCCCGGCACTGCGGTCCATAAAAAACTGTCTCTTAAATTTTCTTTGAAAATATCCAGGTTGATTGAATCCGTCTGGATATCCAGTTCCGTTAATTTCTGGCATACAGTCGCTACTACTTCCTGGAGTTCTTCACTTTTGTGCATGGCCAATGACCTTGAAC
>DATINK010000142.1:0-3553 GCA_035474355.1 Chitinophagaceae bacterium
TTGGCTGATCATGTTTCCATGCGCCAAAACAAACTTTCCGCTTTGTTTAAAATCAATCAGTGCATTCCTGATCTCCTGTGACGCCGCAAACCCGTTTGTATTGGCATTTGAAATAATATAGATGCCGGCTATCTTTTTATCATCTTTTGCCTTATGCAATAAGCGAACGACATCATATAATCCCGGGATCTGGTCATCGCCGTCATTTTGTACCAGGGAAAAGATATTCTCCTGGTATTGTTCCTTGAAATGCTGGGATAAATTCAGTACCAGCACCGACCGGGAAGGAATATGTGGCCTTCCTTTTTTCGTCAGGCCGCCAATAAAAAGTACCATGACCAGCAAACTCAGCAGGCCGAATACGACGAGTGCAAGAAATGCGGCTGCAAAGGTTTTAAAAAAAGCCTTCATACCTTATGTATTAGTGAAGTTCAAAAATAAAGATATTTGGACCAGCGATATGAAAGAGAAGGTCAATAAAGCATGGTTACTGACCGGGGGCAACCTGGGAGACAGGAATGAAAACCTGTCCCGGGCCCGCACCTGGATCGGTAAGGAATGTGGAAAGATCATTCATGCATCTCCCGTATATGAAACAAGTGCCTGGGGAAAAACCGACCAGCCCGCTTATTTCAACCAGGCCCTGGCCATCGAGACCAGGCTGTCGGCGAAACAACTCATGCAGGTCGTTCTGAAGATTGAAAAAAAAATGGGCAGAATAAGAACTGAGAAATATGGCCCCCGCCTCATCGATATCGATATTCTGTTTTTTAATGACGAAATTCATAATACGCCTTCGCTGGTTATACCTCATCCGGCATTACCCGGGCGCAAGTTTGTGCTGGTTCCCCTTGCCGATATTGCACCCAACTATATTCACCCGTTGATGAAAAGGACTGTTACAAAACTTTTACAGGAATGTACCGATCCCGGACACGTAAATAAAATAAATACCGGAACTTGCTAAACATTCAGTCTCCCACTTCCATGCAATATCACTTTATCACAATTGAAGGCAATATCGGGGCGGGTAAAACAACCCTGGCCCACCTGTTGTCAAAACATTATAATGCCCGCCTTATCCTGGAAGAATTTGCGGACAACCCCTTCCTGCCGAAATTCTATGAGAATCCTTCTTTATATGCTTTCCCGCTGGAATTATTTTTTATGGCGGAACGCTTCAAACAGCTCAAGGACCTGTTGCAGCAAAAAGACCTGTTCCAGAACCTCACGGTATCTGATTATCTTTTTACCAAGTGCCTTTTATTCGCCAAGGTGAATCTCCCGGAAGATGAGTTCCGGCTTTACCAGCGATTATTTGAGATCATTCACCAGCAACTGATCCAGCCCGATATCCTGATCTACCTTCACGCCCCGATCAGGAAACTGCAGAAAAATATCCAGAAAAGAAACAGGAGTTACGAACAGAATATCCCGGATGAATATCTTTTCAGCCTGCAGGAAACCTATACGAATTATATCAAACAACACAATATCAAAACACTTTTTATTGATACCACGAATGCTGATTTCCTCGGCAATGAGAAACACCTGCAGGTAATTGTTGACGCCCTTGACAAAGAATATGAAAATGGTCAGCATTTTCTCACCCTCCCATGAATGAAGTGCCCTCCATAAAATGGTATGCGCGCGGTTTCATCAATAAAGAATTCAGCTGGTTTATTCTCTCCAGGATACTGTTCATTTCAGGACTCCGGATGACCCCGGTACTGCTGGGCTGGCGGCTTTATGAGATCACCGGATCTAAACTTTCCCTCGGCGTATTGGGCTTGTCTGAAGTGATACCCGCGATTGCACTCGCCCTTCCGGCGGGTGTAAGGGTTGATAAAAGCAATAAACATAAACTCCTCAGTACCTGCATGGCCCTATATTTCATACTGATGCTGGGCTTATTAGTCGTTACTTCCTCCTGGGTCGAAAAACAAACTTCAACATATTTCGCCGAATGTGGCATTTATGCGCTTGTTTTCGGAACCGGTATCGTAAGAGCGTACAGTGGCGCGGCTTTTAATTCATTCCTGGCCCAATTGGTACCCGCGGCATCGCTGGTAAAAGCAGCATCCCTGAATAGTATGATCTGGTTGATCGCAGCCGTCGTGGGCCCTGCGCTGGCAGGTGTACTGATGGGTTATACCAATATCACCGTTGGCTTTGTGCTTTCCTGTTCTCTTATTGCCATTGCATTTTTTTTGTTTCAACGGATCAAAGCCAAACCCATCAGCTGGCAACATGGAAATACAAAAACCTGGGAAGGCGTGAAAGAAGGACTTGGATTTGTATTTAAGCAAAAAGCCTTGTTGGGTGCTATGAGCCTGGATATGTTTGCTGTTTTGTTTGGAGGAGCCATGGCCTTATTACCCGTGTTCGCCAATGATATTCTTTTCGTGGGTCCACAAAGCCTGGGATGGCTATATGCCGCAACCTATCTTGGGAATTTCATCGCCATCGCCTGGCTGACGACCAAACCCCTGCGGAATAAACAAGGTAAAACTTTATTAATGGTCGTAGCCGGCTTTGGCTGCTGCATACTTGTCTTTGCCCTTTCAAAAAATTTCTGGTTGAGCTTTGCTGCCCTTTTTGTCAGTGGTTTGTTTGATGGTGTCAGTGTGATCATTCGCAGCACGATCGTACAATTATTCGTTCCAGATCATATGCGTGGACGCGTGTCCAGTGTTAATTCCATATTTATCAATTCTTCCAATGAACTCGGCCAGTTTGAAAGTGGTGTGGCAGCGACCCTGATGGGCACCGTACCCTCGGTCTTATTCGGGGGATCCATGACATTGCTGGTAGCATTTTTTACCTGGTGGAAAGCGCCGGGTTTGCGTAAATTCGAATACTGAAGAAGTTTAAAGTCTAAAGTTTAAGGTTATGATAATGAAAGAACATGGCTTTAACTTTAAACTTTAAACCTTAAACTCAAAACGAGAAATATGCATAGGCGTAAATTCTTACAAAGTTCAGCGATAGGTTTCGGAGCTCTTTCATTAGCACAACAGAACATCTTGTCGGGTTTCTTCGAAGACCCCTGGAAAATAACCATGCTGCGCAACGACGTGGGTGTTTTCACAGAACGTGGCGGAACGATCGCTTTTCTACTTTCAAAGAAAGGGATCGTGATCGTGGACTCCCAATTCCCCGACCAAGCCAAACACCTGATAGATGAAATGAAAAAAAGGAGCGACAAAGACTTTGCCATGCTGATCAATACCCACCATCATGGCGATCATACAGCGGGCAATATTGCTTTCAAAGGGATCGTGCCACATGTACTGGCGCATGAAAACTCACTCAAAAATCAAACGACTGTAGCGATCGCAAATAAAAATGAGGATAAACAATTATATCCCGACCTGACCTATACGGAAACCTGGTGCCAGAAATTCGGAAAAGAAAAGATCTGCCTGAGTTATCATGGGGCGGGACATACCAATGGAGACAGCTTCGTTCATTTCCAGCACGCTAATATTGTTCATATGGGCGACCTGGTGTTCAACCGACGCCACCCGGTGATCGACAGGACCGCAGGCGC